>JBBSMO010000424.1:0-3295 GCA_038233155.1 Longimicrobiales bacterium | reverse complement strand
CGCCTCGATCAAACGCGTTCTCTCGTCCACTGGCCCGCTCTCTCTCCATGGCATGGCTCGCCCCTGTTCGGTGAGCAAACCAATGTAGGCGAGTGTTACCCATGTCGCCGGTCCATTCTGTTACCTATGTAACCGGTCTGTACCCCCCTGTCCCTCATCACCCCGCATTCGGCAGTGCCGTTCGCACGAACTGGAGCTCGTGCAGCCGGGCGTACAGCCCGCCGTGCCGCAGCAGTTGATTGTGGGTGCCGCGCTCGCGCACCTCGCCATGGTGCAGCACCAGGATCTGGTCCGCATGGCGGATGGTCGAGAGGCGGTGGGCGATGACCAACGAGGTGCGTTCGCGCATCAGTTCGTCGAGAGCAAGCTCGATCTGCGCCTCGAGCTCCGCGTCTACCGAGCTGGTAGCCTCGTCTAGAACGAGCACCTGCGGGTCGAACGCGAGGGCGCGGGCGAAGGATACGAGCTGCCGCTCCCCAACCGACAGTGACGCACCGCGCTCCCCTAGTTCCTGCTGGTAGCCGGAAGGAAGGCGGGCGATGAAGCGGTCCGCACCCACGCGCGCCGCGGCAGCCTTTACTCTCGCCTCGCCAACGTCCGAACGGCCGAGGCGGATGTTGTACTGCACGTCGGCGCTGAACAGGAAGACATCCTGCAGCACAAGTCCGACGCGCGCGCGCAGCTCGGCCACCGGCACCTCGCGGATGGGTACGCCATCGAACAAGATCTCCCCGCGCTGCGCGTCGTAGAAGCGCATGAGCAGGTTGATGATGGTCGATTTTCCCGCTCCCGTCGCGCCTACGATAGCCACGCGCTCGCCCGGCCGCACCCGGAAGCTGACCCCCCGCAGCACCCAGGTACCGTCATCGATTGCGGATTGCGGATTGCGGATTGCGGAATCACCGGATTCGGTGGCGACGGCTCCGTCCCCCTCCCGTCCCGCTTGCCTTTTCTCTGATCTCTGCGGGTATGCGAACCAGACGTCGCGAAACTCGATTTCGCCGCGGCCCGGTTGGGGGAGGTGTCGCGGCTCGGCGGGGTCGCGAACGTCTGGCTCGGTGTCGATCACCTGGAAGATGCGCTCGGATGCGGTGATCGCCCCCTGCAGCATGTTGTACTTTTCCGACAGATCCTGAATCGGGCGGAAGAAGCGCCTGGCGAGCTGGAGGAAAGCCGCCAGGGTTCCGATCGTCACCGCACCCTGCAGAATTTGGCCGCCGCCGTACCAGAGAATCAGCGCGAGCGCCACCGACGTCAGCGCCTCGATGACCGGAAAGAAGAGCGCGTAGTAGGTGATGGAGCGCAGGTGCGCGTCGAGATGGTCGCGGTTCACGGCCCGGAACTGCTCGAGCGTCTGCTGCTCGCGCCCGAACAGTTGCACGACCCGTACTCCGGTAAGGCGCTCCTGCAGGTAGGAATTGATTCGCGCCAGCCGCACGCGGATCTCGCGGTACGCATCGCGGATCAACCCCCGGAAGACGAACGCCGCGACGGCCACCAGCGGCAGCACCAGGAAAGTGACCAGCGCGAGCGAGGCATCCATCAGCAACATCGCCGCGATGATGAATACCAGAGTGAAGATGTCGCCAAAAACGGTGACCACGCCCGAACTGACGAGCTCGTTGAGCACCTCCACGTCGTTGGTCACGCGGGTCATCAGCCGCCCGACGGGGTTGGCGTCGAAGAAGCGCAGGCTGAGGCGCTGCAGATGAGTGAACAACTCGACCCGCAGATCATACATGATGCGTTGCCCGAGCCAGGTGGTGAGCAACGTGGTGAGATACTCGAAGATGAATGAAAGGACGAGAGCGCCGGTGAAAGCAGCGGCGATCAAGGTGAGCAGCCGCGAATCGCCCTCTGGAATGGCCCGGTCGAGCGCCAGCTTGGTGAGATACGGCCCCGCCAGCTCGAGCCCCGCGACAAGGATCAGCAGCAGTGTGGCCAGAACAACTTTGCCGCGGTACGGCGACAGGTAGCGGAGCAAACGGCGGATCAGCCGGTAGTCCTGCGCCTTCCCTAACGCTTCTTCTTCGTGAAATTCAGTGGTATCAGCCACGCGGTGCGGCGGCGGTGCGGAGGGCGCGCGGCAGGGGGATGTTCTTCATCGCCCCAAGGTAGCCGGGGAGCACGCCGCCAGCAATCCGCATTCAAGGCGGCGCGGCTTCCCGCCGATGCTTTCTAATCGCTGGCTTCACCCCGGCCAGCGCTGTGCTGCTACCCGCTGGACTCCACCCGCCGTACCCATGCCGCTTACCAAAGACCGATCTGCCCTGCCTCTCCCGGCACGGCGCAACCGCCACGTTCCGCTTCCGTCGCTGCTCGCTAGCGCGCTCGTGCTCATTGTCAGCGGGTGCGGAGAGGAAGCCGGCCCGCTCGTATTCGGCCTGCCTGGCCCGTTCGAAGAGCGCTGGGGCGAGTCGATGAGAAAAGGTGCCGAGCTCGCCCGAGAGGAGATCAACGCCGCTGGTGGCGTCAACGGGCGGCGCCTGGACTTCGAGGTGCGCGAAGAGGGGGGCGACCCGCAGCGCGCGATTCAGGCAGCCGAGGAGCTATACGAGGACCCGCGGGTCGTTGCCGTAGTCGGCCATGCAACCTCGGGCGCCATGAGCGCGGCCGCCCCGGTATACGACCGGGGGCTCCCCGCCGTAGCCACCAGCGCCACCAGCCCCGCAATTTCGCAGTTGGGGCCGTGGGTTTTCCGGGTTGCATCGAGCGACTCTGCCAACGCCGTCGCGCTCGCCCGGCACGTCAGCCGCGCGAACCCGGAGAAAACGGCCATCCTGTACGAGAATGACGACTACGGCCGCGGCTTCGCTAGTAGCTTCCGCTCGGCTATCGCCCAGGCCGGTGGCGGAGTGCTGGAAGCCGATCCATACCTCCCCGAAACAGAAGACTTTTCTCCCTATCTCGAAAGACTGCGCCGGAAAGGGATCGAAATGATCTTCATCGCCGGGCTGGATGCCGGCGCGCAGCGCATCATCACCCAGGCGAGGCAGATGGGGATGGATGTGCGCTTCATCGGCGGCGACGGCGTAGAAGTGCTGGCAACGAGGGGCCCGGTGTACGACGGCACCCTCGTGGGGTTGCTCTTTCACGCCGATGCCTCCCCCGCCGCGCGTGACTTCGCGGACCGCTACCGGCGGGCGTACGGCAGGGAGCCCGACTCGTTCGCAGCGCTCAGCTACGATGCGACACGGCTGCTGGCGGAAGCTGCCGCGCACGGCGCGACGCGGAAAGCGATCCGCGCCTACCTGGATACCGTCGGGCGCCCGGGCGGCGCGCCCGCCTTCGAGGG
>JBBSMO010000423.1:0-3308 GCA_038233155.1 Longimicrobiales bacterium | reverse complement strand
TCTTTTCGGTAGCCGCGGAGCCCGCCCCTCGCCCCACCCCGCGCTTCGATCCCGTGCTCGAGCCGATCGGATGACGCCGACGGATTTCTCGACGCACCCTCGCCCGCTGTTGACGATCCGGCCCAGCTCAGGTTGGGCAGCGATCGACCTGCGCGAAATGTGGCACTTTCGCGATCTCTTTCTTACCCTCGCGGAGCGGGACGTCAAAGTGCGGTACAAGCAGACCGCCCTCGGAGCGGTCTGGGTGATCATCCAGCCGCTGCTCTCAGCCGGCGTGTTGTCGTTTGTATTCGGAAGCGTCGCGAAGCTCGAGGCTCCCGGAAAAATTCCCTACTTCCTCTTCGCCTTCGCAGGCACGCTCGCGTTCAGTTCCGTGTTCAGCAGCACCCTGACGCGCGTCACCAACTCGATGGTGGGCAATCAGCAGTTGGTTTCCAAGGTCTACTTCCCCCGGCTCATCCTTCCGTTCTCCACGACTTCGTCCACCTTGCTGGACTTCATTGTGGGGTTGGGGATGTTCATGGTCCTGCTCCTCGTTTACTGGCAGCTGCCGGGCGCGAACGTTCTCCTCATGCCGGTGTGCGTTGTCGTCCTGCTGATGCTGGCGCTGGGTGCCGGTTTGATGGCGACGGCCATCGCCGTGAGCTATCGCGACGTCATCCATATCCTCCCCGTCGCTACCCAGTTCCTCCTCTACGCGAGTCCGGTGGCGTACGCGGTTGCGGAGGTTCCCGATCAGTACCTGCTGCTCTTCTATCTGAATCCGCTGACCAGCGTGCTGGAAGCGTTTCGCTGGTCGGTCTTCGGCGTTGGTGAGGTGCCCTGGGGATGGTTCGGCTACTCCGCGGCGGTAGCGGTCGGGCTGTTGATCATCGGCGCTTTCTCCTTCCGCCGCATGGAGCGGAGGTTCGCGGATGTCATCTAGCCCGCTCGCCGTTCGGGCGCGCGACGTGGGCAAGATGTACACGATCGTCCACAACGCGCAGAAGGAGGAAACCCTCTACGCAGCCCTCAGCAACCGCCTCCGGCACCCCTTCCGGCGGGCCGAAAAGGAACGCTTCTGGGCATTGCGGGACATCTCGTTCGACATCCGCGAAGGCGAGGTCGTGGGCTTCATCGGAAAGAACGGCGCCGGCAAGAGCACGCTGCTCAAGGTGCTGTCGCGGATCACGGAGCCGACCACGGGCGAAATCGACCTGTACGGCCGCGTCGGGAGCCTGCTCGAAGTTGGAACCGGGTTCCACCCGGAGCTCACAGGACGCGAGAACATCTACCTGAACGGCGGGATCCTGGGGATGGGCCGCCGCGAGATCGACCGGCACTTCGACGAGATCGTGGACTTCGCCGGCACCGAGAAGTTCCTCGATACGCCTGTCAAGCGCTACAGCAGCGGGATGTATGTGCGGCTTGCATTCGCGGTCGCCGCACACCTGAACCCCGAGATCCTGATCATCGATGAGGTGCTTTCCGTAGGCGATGCAGACTTCCAGAAGAAGTGCCTGGGCAAGATGCACGACGTCGCCGCGAGCGGCCGCACCGTATTGTTCGTCAGCCACAACATGACCGCAGTTCTGAACCTGTGTACCCGCGCGGTTCTTCTCGCCGGCGGCCGGATGGTTGCGGACGGGAATACGGCCGACGTAGTAAGCCGCTACCTAGACGACGGGCAGGAATATGGTGTATTTCGACCCGATCGCGGCCAGCGCGATGGTGACCGGCGTGTGAGCATCGAAAACTTCGGCATCACTCCGAACCCGCCCAATACCGGCGAAGCGGTTGATCTCGTCTTCGATCTCGTCCGCTCCGAAAAGGACACAACGCCCGTGACGGTGGATCTAGCCGTCGAGTTTCTCGCGGATCAGAACCGCGTTCTGCAGGTATACTCGGCGCATGTCGGAGCGACGTTTCCCGTGGCGGTCGGCCGCACCCGGATTACCGCGACCGTGGACATGCTGCCTCTGACGCCGGGCAACTATACGATCGACTTGTGGGTCGGCGTGGGAGATACGGGTATTGACCACATCCGCGACTGCTATTCGTTGAACGTGCTGCCAGGGTGCCTCTCGGACGGAGTTTTCGTGGACAACCGGGGCTCTCCGGTGGTGGCACCTTCGGCTTGGCGCGGCCCCGAGCCCCAGCCGCCCATGCAACTGAGCCGCTGATCCATGCAGAGTCGAGAACTCATCGCTCGCGGCCGAAAAACTTGCGCCCGCCTTCGCGAGCGCGCCGCCCAATCGTTCATCGCCGGCCAGCAGCGGGAACGCGTCGAAAGGATTCTTTCTGCCGACCAGCAGCCCGAGTGGTGCGATTCCGAGGACGTGTTCGCCACAGTGAGCGCGGAGTACCCCCCGCTCGAGAACGACGGTTGGAGCAGCTACAACGCGTGGTGGCGCGGCATTCAACGAGCGCCCGCACTGATCCAGATCTCGGGACTACGGCGACCCGGCGCCCGAGCATTGGACGCCTCGTGCGGGGATGGAATGACGGGCACCCTATTGGCGTCATACGGGCACCAGGTGACCCTCCATGACCTGGAAGATTGGCGAGATCCGCGGGCACGGCCCCTCCCGTTCACGCTCGGGGACCTGTGTCAAGGCCTGCCCATGGAATCCGAGTCCTTCGATCTGGTCTTTTCGTACAACACCTTCGAGCACCTGACGGATCCCGCTCAGGCGCTGGCGGAGCTGTTGCGCTTAACGAAGAAAGGTGGGGTTCTATACCTCGACTTCGGTCCGCTGTACAACAGTCCCTGGGGCTTGCACGCGTTCGGGGCGATGCGGATGCCGTACCCCCAGTTCTTGTTTTCTCCCGCCTTCAGGGAGGCCAAGTTTCGGGATTTTGGTCTCTACGACCTCGGCCGGGAAACCGACACACTGCAACCGCTCAACGGGTGGAGAGCGGAGCAATATGAACGGTTGTGGTGTGAAACCGGATGCGAAATCCTTTCGCAGACGGCCAAGCGTGACACATCCCATCTAGATTTGATCGAGCGGTTCCCGCAATCCTTTCAAGGGCAAGGCCTTACCTTCGACGATGTCACGGTGACGCAGCTGGACGTGGCTCTCCGCCGCATCAGATGAGAGAGCCGAACGGCCGATGAGCATGCCACAAGCCGAGGCACTTCCATAACAGCCGCCGCGCGGAACGAAATTCAGGTAGCGCACGTTCTCCCCTTCCCCGGGGTCGGAGGCACCGAGCAGGCGACGCTGCGCATGGCGCAGGCGGTGGGTGCGCTCGGCTTCCCCGGCGTCGCCTTTTGCCCGGCCGACGCTGCGCCGGTGCGTGAATTGTTCGCCGGAGCGGGAATG
>JBBSMO010000422.1:0-3312 GCA_038233155.1 Longimicrobiales bacterium | reverse complement strand
GTGACCAGCGCCAGAAGCTGCTCGAGCACGGGCTGGGCGTGAACGTCGCCCAACTGGTCCCGCACGGGTCCGTGCGACGCGCGGTGGTGGGGATGGCGGACCGCGCACCGAGCGCCACCGAAATGGAGCAAATGCGCGCGCTGGTCCGTGCCGGGATGGAGGCGGGTGCCTTCGGTATGTCGAGCGGGCCATACTACACGCCCGGCAGCTACTCGACGACGGAGGAGCTGATCGAGCTCGCGAAGGTTGCCAGCGGGTACGGCGGCTTCTACACCAGCCACATCCGTGACGAGGGGGACTTCAGCATCGGCGTCGTCGCCGCGGTCGACGAGGTGATCCGTATTGCTCGCGAGGCGCAGATGCCCGGCGTGATCACGCACATCAAGGTGCTCGGCCCGCGCGTGTGGGGGTTCTCGAATGCGCTAGTCCACCGTATCGACCGTGCTCGAATGGAGGGCGTCCAAGTCTTCGCCGACCAATACCCCTACATCGCCTCGGGCACCAGTTTGACGGGGGCGCTGGTGCCGCCCTGGGCGCAGGAGGGCGGTGACACCGCTCTGATCCGCAGGATTGGCGATGCGCAGGAAAGTGCCCGCCTGCGGGCCGGGATCTTGGAAAATTTGGATCGGCGGGGCGGCGCCGGGCGCATTCAGTTTCGCCGTCACCGGGCCGACTCCTCGATAGAGGGCAGAACGCTGCAGGCGGTCGCAGAAGAGCGCGGACTCGAGCCGGCCGATGCCGTGCTGGCACTCCTACAGGCTGGGGGTGCGTCGATCGTTTCCTTCAACATGCTCGACTCGGACGTCGAGCTGCTGATGCGGCAGCCGTGGACGATGACCGCCTCCGACGGCGAGCTGGTCCCGTTCGGAGAGGGCGTGCCGCACCCGCGGGCGTACGGCAGCTTCCCCAGGAAGCTGGGCCTCTACGCGCGGGACAGGGGCGTGATCGATCTCGCCGCGGCTATCCGCAGCATGACCTCGCTTCCAGCGACAGTGTTCGGTCTGCACGACCGCGGTGTAGTGCGTGAAGGCGCCGTTGCCGACCTGGTCATCTTCGACCTGGCGCAGATCCGCGATCCCGCCGACTTCCGGCAGCCACACCAGTTGGCCGAGGGGATCCGGTACCTGTTAGTGGCGGGCAAAGCCGCAATCGATAATGGCCGGGTCACCGGCGGGCTGTACGGGTCGGTGCTGTCGCCGCGCCGCGAGGAGTGAAGATGTACACTACCGGCAAGTATTCTCCGACTACGAGAGCGCGGTCAGGAGTCGCAATGAATAGATCTCTTTGGCTGCCATTCACTTCGTGGTGCGGCGGCTCAATTGGTGACTTCGCCTACGATCTCGGTCCACCCGCAACCATAGAGTTCGATTTATAATGCAGCGGCTTCCTGCACACCGACACCTCCATCAACGCCCCCTCGGTCTCCGACCGGTTCTCCAGCTGCTTCTACTCGCCATCGTGATCGCATTTGGCATCCCGCAGGATTCTGTCGCCCAGGCGGCGGAACTCGCGCAGCAGGTGGAGATCCGTCGTACGGAGTACGGCATCCCGCATGTCGACGCCGAGAACATGAAGGCAGCAGGATATGCGATGGGGTACGCGCAGATGGAGGACTACGCCCCCACAGTGGTGCACGCGCTCGTCGGCGCTCGCGGCGAACTCGGCATGCACTTCGGCCCGGACAGCACCCAATCTGACTTCGTGAGTCGTCGGGCTCGGGCCCGTGCTATAGAGACGTACCATCTGCTCGAGCAGGATACCCGCGACGTGATGGAGGGCTTCGCGACTGGGGTGAATCGCTACATCGAGTTGCACCCGGAGGAACTCGCAGAGCACATACGGCCTGACTTCACCGGGCACGACATCCACGCCTTCGGCATCCGAACCGCGCAGCCGTCGAACGCGCGGCGCTTCCTCGAGCGATTGGATGCCGGCCTCCCCCTCGAAGCCGAGCCGGTGACAGATGCGGAGGACGGCTCGAACGCATGGGCGATCGGCCCGAGCCGCACTCGCTCTGGCGAAGCGATTCTGCTGCGTAACCCACATCTTTCCTGGACGGCCGGCTACTATGAGGCCCACGTCACCGTTCCGGGAAAGCTCAATTTCTACGGGGACTTCCGCATCGGCGGCCCGCTCGGCATTATCGGCGGCTTCAATCAACACCTCGGCTGGGCGACCACCAACAACGCCCCTGACCTGGACGAGATCTACGCGCTGAGCGTAGATCCGCAGCGTCCCGACCACTACCTTTTCGATGGCGGCTCGGTCCCGCTGACAGAAGAGAGAGTGACGGTAGAATTCCGCAATGGGGAGGGGGTGGGGCGCGAGACGAAGAGCTTCTGGAACACTCCGCTGGGACCAGTAATCCACCGTGAAAACGGCCGGATCTACGTGCTGCGCCAAGCGGGCGACGGGGAATTCCGAACCGATGAGCAATTCCTCAAGATGATGAAGTCCGGCAGTCTGAAGGAGTGGAAAGCTGCCGTAGCCATGCGAGCACGGGTTTCGTCCAACCTTACGTATGCGGATGCGGCGGGGAACATCTTCTATATCTGGAACGCCACTATCCCCGCCCTGCCGCATGCGTCTGGCGGTGATAGCTTGGCCGTGCCAGCGACCCGCACCTCTCAGGTCTGGAGGCAGCCCGTCCCGCTAGACTCGATGCCGCAGCTGCTGAATCCCGCGGGCGGGTACGTGCACAACGAGAACGACCCGCCGTACTTCACCAACCTGAACGAGCCGCTCGATCCCTCCCGCTTTCCGGCCTACTTCCCGGAGAACCGTCTGCGGCTGCGCAGCCAGCTCTCTCTAGAGCTGCTACATGGCGAGGGCAAGGTTACGCTGGAGGACGTGGTGCGCATGAAGCACAGCATGCGCATGCTCCTCGCCGACCGCGTCAAGCCAGACTTGGTGGACGCGGTGCGCGCGGCGCGTCCGGAGCCGGAGGTGGCTCAAGCGATCACGCTGATCGAGGCGTGGGACAACACCGTCGCGGCAGAGAGCCGCGGTGGCGTGCTCTTCCAGATGTGGTGGGAACGGTACGAGGCGGGTGCGCCGGTATCACCCGCGAATCCGGCTTGGGCCCGGTTCAGCTCACCAGACGACGCGCTGTACCGCGAGACGAGGACAAGCGAGTGTCACATCACGACGCCGCGCGGCCTTGCGGATCCGCAGCGGGCGGCGGAGGCCTTTGCGTGGGCGGTGGACGAGACTAGGCGACGCTACGGCGCATGGGATGTTGCGTGGGGCGAGGTCCACAGGGTGCGGCGCGGCGAGGTCGATGTCCCGGTCGGCGGGTGTAGTGGTTTGCTC
>JBBSMO010000421.1:0-3316 GCA_038233155.1 Longimicrobiales bacterium | reverse complement strand
GCGGATGCGCACCTTCTGCCCCAGCCTGGCCTTGATCGGCTCGGTGGCCGGAAAGCCCTTGCCGTTCAGCGTGTAGCCGTGCGCGCCGTCGTTGAGGATCATGACGTAGTCCACGTCCACGTTCTCGATCGGGCGCTTCTTCTTCGGCTCGACAATGAAGGCACCGAGCAGCCCGTTACCCACCTGCACCGCGGAGTTGTGGTGCGAGTGGTACATGTGCGAGCCGGAGTTCGGCACGGTGAACTCGTAGGTGTAGCTTTCCCCCGGCTTGACGGGCGGCTGCGTCATGAAGGTCACACCGTCCTGATCGTTCGGCACCTCCAGCCCGTGAAAGTGGATCGAGGTGGACTCTTCCAGCTCGTTCTTCAGGTTGATACGCACGCGGTCGCCTTCGCGGACGCGGATCTGCGGGCCCGGGACCTGGCCGTTGTACGCCCACGCCTCCACGCTGCGGCCGGGCTCGACCTGCCACTGCACCTTGCGCGCGGTTAGGTCGTAGACCTTGACGCCCTTTTCCAGGCGCGGCTGCATGATCTGGTTCCCTTTGCCCTCGGTGGCGGCGGGGAACATCTTCATCACGTGCTCGTGATGGCGGTCCATCTCGTCCGCCGAGGCGCGGATCTGCTCGGGCGTTCCGACCGCGGCACCGGTCGGGTGCGCGGCGGTGGTGCCGCCGCTGTGGTCGCCGGCATTCGGGGTCGCCAGCGGGGAAATCGCCGTCGCCGCGTTCTCCTTGGCCGCGGCCGAGGCATCGTCCGCCAGCGTGCCGCCTACGCCCCGCGCGCCCTCGCCCGCCTCGCACGCGGCCAGAACGCTTGCCGCCGCGGGCACCGCGACGCCAAGGGCGGAAAAGCGGAGAAAGTCTCGCCGCGAACGTTTTTCCGTAAGCTCAGCCAGCAGATTCAGCTTGTTCGAATGCTCGCTCATCAGAACGTCTCCGTTTCGGGAATGTCACGGTGCCGCGGGGGCGCGGACCCTCCGCAAGCCTTCGCCGCTCACCGCGAATGAAATATCGGTTCTTGCGAGATGGATTTCTGTCGGGCGACGGTCGAGTCGCTCGTGGGGCGAGGTTGAACGATTTGGGTGGGGAGCTTTCCGACGGGTCGGCGACGTTGCGCCGCCTGTCGATCCCGCCACGAAGCTGCTATGATCGGAGATGATGACGACTCCGCCCTCCGCCCGCGCCGCCACCCAACCTCCGTGCTCCGGCGCCGATGCATCGCCGTCCGGCCCGGCGCTGCGGCTTTCCGGCGCCCAGCTCTCCGGGATCCTCGACATCGCCTCCGAAGCCATCGTTTCGGTCGATGACGAGCAGCGGATCGTGCTGTTCAACCAGGGCGCGGAGCAGATCTTCGGCTACGGCGCCGCGGAGATCATGGGCAGGCCGCTGAACCTGCTGATCCCCGCGCGGTTTCATGCGAAGCACCGCCGGCACGTGCAGCACTTCGGCGAAGCCCCCGTGGTGGCGCGGTTGATGGGGGAGCGCGGCGACGTCGAGATCATCGGCGTGCGCAAAAACGGGGAAGAGTTCCCGGCGGAAGCCTCGATCTCCAAGCTGGACGCGGGCGGCTGCCGGATCTATACCGCAGTGCTGCGCGACGTGACGGAGCGGCGCCGCGCGGAGCGCGCGATCGCGGAGCTGCTGGAGCGGGAGCGAATCGCGCGGGCGGAAGCGGAAGCCGCGAGCCGGGCGCGCGACGATGTGCTGCGCGTCGTTTCCCACGACCTCGGCACTCCGTTGAGCGCCGTGACCATTACGACCTCGGTACTGCTCCGCACGCTGCCGGAGGAGGACGAGGCCACCCGGACGCGCGTCCTGGGAATCCGCCATCTCGCGGAGCAGATGCAGCGCCTGCGGCAGGACCTGCTGGACGTGACCAGCCTGGAAGCCGGCGGCCTGAGCGTGGAAGCGCACCCGCGCGAGGCCGCGGCGCTGCTGGAAGAGGCGTGGGAGCAGGCGGCCCCGCTCGCCGCCGAAAAGCCGCTCCGCCTGGAGCTGCGGCCGGGGGAGGATCTGCCGCCGGTGCTCGCGGATCGCGAGCGCGTGCTTCAGGTGCTCGCGAACCTGCTGGGGAATGCGATCAAGTTCACGCCGGCGGGCGGCGAGGTGATGCTGAGCGCGGAGCCCGCACCGGGCGGGGTGCGCTTCTACGTGCGGGATACCGGGATGGGGATCGCGGCGGACGACCTGCCCCACGTCTTCGACCGCTTTTGGCAGGCCCGACGTGCGAACCGCGCGGGGGCGGGGCTGGGGCTCGCCATCGCGCGCGGCATCGTGGAGGTGCACGGCGGCACCATTCACGCCGAAAGCCGCGAGGGTGAAGGCAGCACCTTCGCCTTTACCCTGCCGGCGGTGGCTCCGCCCGGAGCAGCCCCGTCTGCAGCGCGAAGCGCACCAGCTCGGAGCGGTGGCTGAGCCCGAGCTTCTGCATCAGCCGCGAGCGGTAGGTGTCCACCGTTTTGGGCGACAGGAACAGCTTTTTTCCGGTTTCCGCCGAGCTGTACCCCTCGGCAGTGAGCGTCAGCACCTCGCGCTCGCGCGGGCTCAGCTCCTCCAGCGGGCTCGCCTCCCCCTTTTCTTCCGCGGCCTGGTAGCCGCGCAGCAGCAGCTTGGCGGCGCTCGGGTACAGGAAGACCTCGTCGCGCGCGACGGTGCGGATCGCGTCCAGCAGCTCCCGGTCCGCGTGCGTCTTGTGCACGTAGCCGCTCCCGCCCGCGGACAGCACCGGAAGCAGGTGCTCCGCTTCGGACTGCGAGGTCAGCACCAGGACGCGCGTGCCCAGCCCCAGCGCCGCGATCTGCCGGGTCGCCTCGAGACCGCCGATGCCCGGCATCGCCAGATCCATCACCACCACGTCGGGGCGGAGCGAGCGGACGCGTTCGATCGCCTCTTCTCCCGTGCCCACGCCGCCGATCACCTCCAGGTCCGGCTCCAGCCCGAGCAGCGCCTCCAGACCGGCGCGCAGCACCACATGGTCATCCACCAGCAGGACACGGATCGGTTCAGTCATCGCCCCTCCTTTTCCCGGGTCGGAATCTGCCGGAATCTTCTGTGCAGGGGCGGATCCCGCAACCTGAGGGTTCATGGCGCCTCCGCCCGGTCCGTGGCCTCCCGGCCGGTGCTCTGCTGCACGGCGATGCGGAAAACGACGGTGCGGTGCGGCACGGGATCCTGTTCAGCAAAGGTTTGCGGGATCAGCGAGCGGAGCAGCTCCACGCCGTGGCTCCACTCTTCGCGCTCCCACGCGGCGCCTTCCGGGTCCACGGTGTAGAAGCCGCCGCGCACCACCACACTACGCCAGCGGAAGAGGGCTTC
>JBBSMO010000420.1:0-3324 GCA_038233155.1 Longimicrobiales bacterium | reverse complement strand
GCCCGCGGCGACTGCTCGTAGAGGTCTGCCGCGTTCAGCGCCTCTGCCCTAGCACGCTGCAGATAGACGAACGAGTGCTCGCTGGCAGCGCTCAGCCCGTCGTAGTCCACGGTTCTAGTGTCGATCTCGTGGCGCGAGCTGAAGCTGTCCGACGAATAGAGTTCGTCCGACATCAGGCCGCTCATCATCACAATACCGCCTTCGCGGTTCTGCAGCCCGCCGTAAGCGAGAGCGAATTGCGAGCGGGCGCCGCCAAAGAGCGTTTCCAGGTTTGCAGTGTCCCGCGCCGTCTCGGGCGTCACCGTGAAGGGATCGTCGGCCTCGAGCAGCGTGTCCAGGTCGCAGGCGCCCAGCATCGGGGCAGCGAACAGGAGCGCGAGCCCTAATCGGGGGAGGCGGCGTCGCCCCCCCCTGCTCCAAGTTAGTGTATGCATTGGTCTTCCTATTGTTTCAGTGGGGTCCGGAATCATGGTTACGGGCTGACGTCTATGCGCACGGTCCAACTACGCGGCGCCGGCATGTTGTAGAAGTCACCAACGAAGAAGTCACCCGGGTCGTCGGTCGCGCTCAGCGCGCCGGGAATGTTGACCTCCGGGTCCGGGCCGCCGTAGTCGGTCCATGTCTTCAAGTTGCGCCCCGAGAAGGTCAGGCTGAGCGCCGAAGCGAAACGGGCGCGCTCGAGCCAATCCGTGGGTGCCGTAAAGGTGAGCGACAACTCACGCAGCTTCCAGAAGTCGGCGTCTTCAATGAAGCCGGCCGACGTCCCGATGGTGCGGCGCGCCATGATCGCGGCTTGCGTCTCGAGCGATGCCGCACCCGGAACCTGGCGTTCTTCGCAGAAGGCGCCCGTGGCGTCTGAGCAGCGGAAGCGGCGCGTATAATTCGCGAGTTTGTGCCCGCCCTTGTAGTCGAGCAGACCGGCGAGCTTGACCGAATTGAACAGGGTCACGTCACCTATGATCGCTGCCTCGCGTGTCGGCTGCGACGGCCCAAGGAAGGACCGGTTGGTAATCGGATCGTCCTGTTCTGCAACCGAAGTGACCTCGCTCGGTTGGATGATTCCGTCGCCATTTGCATCGGCAAATTCGTAGGCTTCGAGCCAATAGCCGCCCAGCGAATATCCTTCTACGTGCCGCTGAAACCCGAAGGTGATCGGGGGGATGGTGCTGTCGCCGTAGGTGATCAGCTCGTTGCGATTGGTCGCGTAGTTGAAGCCGAGGTGCATGTTGATGCGCTCGTTGCGCACTGGGTCCACCCGCAGAGCCGCTTCCCACCCGTCGCTTTCCACCTCTCCCAGGTTGAAGAACTGCGAGGTTGGTCCGCCTACCGATGGCGGTAGCGGCCGCAGCACGAGAGCATCCCGTGTCGTCTTATCCCAGCGGGTAACGTCCACCGCCACGCGATCGTTGAACAGACCGAGATCCGCTCCGAACTCGACCTCCGAGGTCACTTCCGCGGTGAGGTCCGGGTTGCCGGCGTTGTTTACGATGAAGCCGGAGGTGATCTGCCCGTCGATAGCGACGGCCTGCGACTCATAGGTGCGGAGCGCCGACAGGCGGCCGGGCCGCTGCCCCGACTCGCCGTACGCGGCGCGGAGGCGCAGATTGCTGAGCACGCCCGAGCGCGGGAACCACGGCTCCTCGAGCACCACCCACGACGCGCTGAGCGCCGGGTACGTCACGAAGCCGATGTTCTGCCCGAACGCGCTGTTCTGGTCGCCGCGAACCGCGGCGGTCAGGAACACGCGGTCGTTCCAGCCGAACTGTTGCGAGCCGTACACACCGAACAACTTGGTCTCGCCGAAGAACTCGTCTACCGAAAGTGCCTCGCCAGTGGACAAGGTGCCGGGTGCTAGCCCGGAGCCCGCGGCATAGGTCCAGTCGTTTCTCGTTTCGTTGTACTGAACGCCTAACGCTGTGGTCGAGTTCAGCGCGCTGCTCAACTCGTGAGTCACGTTTGCGTTCAGGTTCGCAGTAAACTCGCGGTCATCGGTCCGGAATTGCTCGCGCAACCCCTCCTCGAAGAAGCCCGTCGGCAACCCCGGTACGGGAATCGTGCTTTGTTCGAAGCGGTTGGCCTGGTCTACGCCTGTCACGGCATTGACGTGCAGCCAGGAGGTTGGCCGCCAGTCAGCGGTGATGCTGCCCATGAAGCGGCGCAGGTCTTCGACGTTTTGCCACCAGCCGACGGTTTCCGCGCTGTACGGAAAGCGGAAGCCCCCGCCCCGGGTGACGTTGGCCGGTGAAGGGTCCGCCGCATCGAGCGCGTTCAGCCACGCCCCCGAACCGGTGTTGCCTTCCTGCGGGAGTTGGATGTTGCTGCTGATGAAGTTGGTGTTCGCCGACACCCGGAGCTGGTCTGTCACCTCGCCCGAGACGTTCGCCCGGAAGCTCTTTCGGTCCAGTTCGTTGTCGCGGATCACTCCGGGACCGCCTTCCGTTTCGCCGGAGACGAAGTAGGTCACCTCACCATCCTCGCTGCCGCCGGAAATGCTGACCCCTACCTTGTTCTGATGGCCGCTCCCGAGCGGCGTACCCGGCGCATCCAGCAGCGGATTGAACGAGAACACTTCGTCAGGAGCCGCGCAGGTGCCGCGCGAGATTTCGACCAGGCTGCACTCGCCCACCCGGTTCAGATCGGTGCGAAAGCCCATCGCCCGGAAATTGGCCGGAACGTATTCGTCGGGCATGCGCATTTCGGTACGCTGGGCGTAGGCGCGGATGTTCGTCCCGCCACGCTGGCCGCGTTTGGTGCTGATTTGCACCACGCCATTGGCGGCCGCCGTTCCATACAGGGCAGAAGCCGCGGGACCTTTGAGGATCTCGATGCTTTCGATATCCTCCGGGTTCAGATCCGACCAGCGCGAGGTCGAAATTCCGCCCGTGAAGAGACCCGTATCTTCCACACTGTTGTTGACCCGGATTCCGTCGATGACCACGAGCGGAGTACCTACCAGGGACACACTCGAGTTGCCGCGGATGCGCACCCGCGAGCCGGTCCCGACACTTCCGCTCGTCGGCAGGATCGCGACCCCTGGCGCGCGGCCCTGCAGCAGATTGCTGAATTCCTGGATCGGCGCCATCTCGATGTCAGTGGTGGCGATCTTGGTGATCGAGTTGCCGGTTTCCCGCGCCCGTTGCTCCTGGCCGGTAGCCGTGACGATGACCGCGCCGAGTTCGACTGCGGACGACATCAACTGAAAGTTCGCCGCGACGGGCGCATCCGCGGAGACGGAGACGGGTTGCGTCCCCTGCTCATAGCCGATGCGGGTGGCGCGCACCTGCTGCGGCCCCGCCGGGACATTGGGGATCAGATATCGCCCCT
>JBBSMO010000419.1:0-3332 GCA_038233155.1 Longimicrobiales bacterium | reverse complement strand
GGAGAAATCCGCAGAACAGCGGGCTGCTGAACCAGTTGCTGAGCCAGGTGGCTCACCCGCGCCGAAGCCACCACCGGAGCCGTTCCAGCAGCCCGCGAAAGCCGTCGCCGACCAGACGCGCCAGGCGACTACGCGGCAGCGGAAGGAAGCGGGCCGAGAGCAGCAGCGGCAGGCCAACGCCGAAGCTGTCGCGACCGGATCGTCGCTCGACCTGGCGCCTGACGCCACCTACCGGACGGTCGTGTTCGACCCGCCGTGGTCATGGGACGACGAAGGGGACGCCAGCCAGCTCGGCAGGGCGCGCCCGCGGTACCACACCATGAGCTTCGACGAGATTGCGGCGCTGCCGATCGGCGACTACGCTGAACCGGACGCGCACATCTACCTGTGGATTACGAACCGGAGTCTGCCCAAAGGGGCCGCACTGCTCGACGGATGGGGGTTCCGCTACATCACCGCGCTAACCTGGTGCAAGCCGAGCTTCGGCATGGGCACCTACTACCGCGGCTCGACAGAGCACGCCCTGTTCGGCGTTCGCGGCAGCTTACCGCTGCTCCGCAACGACCGCGGGACCTGGTTCGCGGACGCGCGCGGCGACGGCCACAGCGCCAAGCCCGACGGATTCTACCAACTCGTGGAGCAGTGCAGCCCAGGCCCGTGGGTCGATATTCTCGGCCGCAAGGAACGGCCCGGCTGGGCTACCGTCTCAGCGATCGAAACCGCGTAACTATTCCGCCCCCTGAAGGAGGCGGCTTTATCGTCCGCTTACGCGGCGACAGTAGGGCGAGTTACAGCGCCCCTCGTATCACTGAAAAGCAATACGATCCCGGCAAGATTGCGAGCGGCGTTGCCGTCGCTGTGCGCCCGGAGACCACAGTTAGAACAGGAGAAGCGATGCCGATGCCGAGTGCCGCGAGCACCACAGGCCGAGCAGTCTTGCGACGTGTAGGCCGGGTTGACGTACTCCACCAGCAGCCCCGCGCCTTCGGCCTTGTACTCCACGAAGACCTGCAACTGGCGCCACGCCCAACGATGCAGGCGCGAGCGCATCCGCTTACCCGCACGAATGCGGCGGCGGATGTGCTTCAGATCTTCCAGCACCACGGTTCCAGCACCGCTACGCACTGCTTCCGCCACCAATGCCTTGCTGACTTCGTGGTTCACGTGCCGCATGTGTCGCTGCTCCCGCCCGGAGATTGCCCGGAGGCGCTGACGCGCACTCTGGGAACCGTTGGCTTGCAGACGACGGCGCAAGGCGAGGTGTCGGTCCCGCTTCTCCCGCAGCGCTCCACCACCGAAGAGCTTCCCGGTGGAGGTAGCCGCGAGGTTGTTCTCCCCGAGATCCACTCCGAACGCGTCGGTCCCGCCGCTCGGTTCGGGGTCGGGGAGATCCAGCACAAGGTTGAAGTACCAGCGTTTCCCCTTGCGCACCAACTCGGCTTCTTTGGGCGCGCCCCGCGAGAGCAGGTCGCGTTGGAAGGCGCCCAGCTTCATCGCGACGATCTCCCGCCCCGACAGGGTGTAGAGCGAAAGGGATTCGCCCTTGAAACTGTACGTCCGCTTGTCGAAGTGGACGCTCGCGGTGGGGCGGAACACGGACGGCGTTACGTCCTCCTTGCGGTTCGGCTTACGCACCTTGTAGGCGTCCGCAGCGGCTTTGACGGCGTTACAAACCATCTGCGAGCCAAGCGGGGAATCTGCTCGGACCGGATAGTAAACCAGGTGATGCAGCGCGACCCGGTTCCACACTTTCCGCTCCGCCGCGACTCGCGAGATTCGGTTGCACGCATCCACGAACGCCGCCCGCAACTCCGTAAGGGCGCTCGCCTGCTCCGGTGTAGGAGCCAGTTTGATGGACACGGTACGTTGGATCATATAGGAACGATAACATCCTTCCCCACCTTCCACAAGGAGCGGCGCTTCCTCCCCCGGCTGAAGCCGAGGGTTTCCGCGCCGTCATTTCGATGAGCACCGATCCGTATAGCTTCCGCGAGCAGCTGGCGCGCAGCAAGGCGCGGCGCCAGGATTCGGACATAGACACGCTCCGCCTGATGTTCCCACGGTCGGCGCGCGTCTCCAAAACAACGGCCGCCGAGGACCGGGCGGGCGTGGACTATCACATCATCCTGCGACGCGGCGCGCGGCTGCTCGTGGACGCGAAGTCGCGCGAGCAGGGGTGTGCCCGCTGGTGGAACGGATCTCCCGAGCTGGCGCTGGAGATATGGAGCGTCAAACCCGGCGGACTCTACCGCACACCACCCGCCCAGCAGAAAACCGGCTGGACCTTGGACGAGTCAAGCGACGTGGATCTGATCCTGTTCACGTTCGACGGCGCCGACCACGAGTACGCCTACGTGCGCTCGCTCCCGCTGCTACGCGAGGTGTTTCGTCGCCACGCGCGTGAGTGGCAGGCGCGGTACAAGACAGACATCCAGTGTTCACGGTACGGCAACCTGCGCTGGCAGAGCGAATGCGTCTTCGTGCCGCTGCCTGTCGTGGACGACGCAATCCGGCAGGTGTCCCGTTCCTGCCGTAACAGCATCGCGCGCGCGGAGCCTACCCCCTGCATCGTCGCGCCAGCAGGTCCGGCGCTGGCAGGGTGAGACGGACACCGCTACGCCCCGGCCCCGGCCCCGCCCGCCGAACACCGCTCGCGGCGCGGAACGAGGAGCGCCGCCGTGCCGCCTACGCGCGCGACTTCGGGCCACACGCAGCGTGGATTCGCACGCTCCCGTGTTGTGTCTGCGGCGATCCCGTCACCCACCCGCACCACGTCACGAGCAGGGGAGCTGGCGGGACCGCTGCGGATCTCGTTCCACTCTGCTGGAGGCACCACGGGGAGGTACACCAGCTCGGCGTGGCGACGTTCGCGGCGCGGTACGGGGTCGACCTTCGCGAGGTGGCGGAACGGCTTGCGAGGAGGACTCCGTGAGCCGGGCATCCCGATATAAAACCGCGTACGGCGGTGAATGGGTCAGGGTGCGCAATCTCATGAACGCCCACTTCAGCGCGGCGGCACCCTGCTCATTATGTCGCGCCTTCACGTGCGACGTTGTCTGGTACAGCATCAAGACCAAGCAAGTGCGGTGCACCAAGTGCTTCACGCCGGAGGGCTATGCCGGGCTTGCGGCAGCAGGGCCGGCGCCGTAGCTTGGAGAAGCGTCCGGGAGACACCGACGCGGCCGTGGGGGCGGCTCAGAGTGACCAGACTACGGCCCTCGGCGGGTCGTTGCGTTCCCACCTGGTCACGGGACCCCCCACGCAACGATTCTCCGGGGGTTCGTTCGTCCCCGCCACATTCACTGAGGAGACCACCAATGCCGCCTGACATC
>JBBSMO010000418.1:0-3333 GCA_038233155.1 Longimicrobiales bacterium | reverse complement strand
TTGCATTCGGAGGGCTCGTACGATGTGATGGGCTTGTTGACCGACAGGCTGGCGTGGGTCGAGCCGGGTGGGGTGTGGCGGTGAAGTTGCCGTCGAAGTCGGCGATCTTCGCGGTTGGAGTTGCAGGCCGATAGCGCAGCCCGAGCGTCGCTTCGCCGCGCCGGCTTCGCCGCCGTACTGCGGGCGCGGCCTTCCCGGGCCGCTCTCGCTCGAGCAGAAGCGCCAGTTTCGGCCGCTGCTGGGAGGGCTCAGAGTTGCGCGCACCCGCCAGGCCGCGGACGCCTACGGCCGGGGCGGGTGCGTTCACCCACGCACCAGCGGTGCCGGCGGGGGCGGGTCCCTACCGGCGGGGGAGCGATGCCGCAGGATGCGACCGTGGGCACGGCGACGGCCGGCGGCGTCGGCCGGGCCTTGGGCGGCTCCTGCACCGCGCGGTCAGCGGCGTGAGCATCGACCGGATGCGCGACCTCCAGCGCGGCATGGGGCGGTAGCGGGGGCGGTCATGAGCGTGATGGTCGCAGGCCAGGCGGCTGGACCTCAGCAGTGCACACGCAGCGGCACGCCGCGCTACCAACCCTCGACGAGCAGGACCTAGGCTGTCAGGGCGTGATGCGCAAGACGTTGATCCAGGAGACGTTCCACGTATCTCAGCCGCCCCCCGCGGCCGATGATCATCCTTGAGCAAGTGCCGCTAGTTCCCACCGCGGCGCAGGTGTCGCTCGAACGGCGGGGGGCACCAACGGCACCTTCCGCGCAGAGATCGCTGTACCGTCGCTCCGCGCCGTGCTTCGCGTGGAGTGACCGTTCAGGGCCGTAGGTAACCGGTGGCGGCAGGACCGGACCGGACCCGAGCAGACGGTCCGGCTTGCCGTCAGCAGCCGGTCCTGCGACGCTGCCGACTCACCAAGCCGGAGGATGACGTGATCTTCGATCCCGCCCAAGCGTCCGGTGCCGCGGCATCGTTCGCTGCTTTGCTCGCGGCGGTCCTCCTCGCCGTCATCGGGACGCTGGCGGCTCGGCGTGACGCGGGGAACAGGCATCCGCACGCGCCGAGCCTCGCTCTCGGGCTCGTGTTGCTGGTGCTGCTGCTTGCAACCACTTACATGTTCGTGCTGCTCAGCGGTCTGACCTCGATCCCCACAGCGCCGTCTGCCTTGCCCGGCAGCCAGGAAGCGATCAATAGCGCCGTCTCGAGCGCAGCCTCCGAGCTTCGCACCGCCGCGTTCCTGTTCATCATCGCGGGCTCCGCGCTGGCGGTCGCCGCGGCCGGCACGTTCCTGTTCCTCGGGCTGGTCATTACCGAGTCCGACTCGGTGGCCAATCCGCAGCAAGTTGCATCGTTGGTCGCCCGCACCGCCCACTCTGCCGTTGTCAGCGGGATCGTGATCGTGGCGATCTTCCTGAGCTTCGGCTACGACGACATCATCGAGGCGTTCGCGGGAGTAGGAGCGTTCGAGGGTGACTTGAGCCGCTTCCTAGCCTCGGCTGTCCCCGTAGCCGTGCTCGCTGCGGCGGTCGTCTTGGCGCTGGTTAAGCAGCCCGAGCCAACGGAGCGGGCGGCCAGGCTGGCCCGAGCGGCCGCGGCGGCCAGTGCGGGTACTGGGAGCCGCATCAGTCGGGTGCCGTATGAGCGGGCGGTCTCCTGGGGCATGGGGGTCGTGGTGGCGCTGCCGGTGGTGGCGTTCCTCGTCGCGTCAAACCACCCCTTCTCGGGGGAACTGCCGTCCGGCTCACTTGTGGGTCCCGTGGTTTTCACGACCGTTTGCGCACTATGGGCGGGCTGCGCCATAGCGGCCTGCGTGCGGCTTTCCGCCCGTCATGTGAACGAGCCTCAGTCGTAGTCGTCGATGATCCTTGACCGGGATCTTGGAGATCAAGCAGACATGTGGCTGAGTGGACTCCTGACCTGCGGGGGAAGCGCGCGATCACCGCCTTGAGGTATAAGAATCCGAACTAGTTTTCCGCCCCTGCCTCGCATCTCTACAGCGGGCCGTCTCATCAGCTTATCTTACACAGCGCTGTCACGGGAGATCCATGGTTCCTTGTCCGACCGAAATGCCCTACGAGATACCCCTCGTTGCCCGTTCGTATGCGTCTTTCGCGGGAATCCTTGCCGGGTTTGCTTTTGCCGCGGTCGTCCAGACCCTAACTCGACCTTCCGAAAAGCGCGACGAGGACGCACACGCCGTTGTAGCTCTCATGTCGGCGTTTTTTGGGTTCCTGCTTGCATCGTTGCTTTACGCGGTTTTGAGTGCCGAGAACCCCACAGCAGTGGTCGAGGGCAGGGCGGCAACGGAAGAAGTGCTCGCCGCGGTTGTGCTCGGGTTCGCCGCATTGACGCTCTTATACGGCATCGTAGTGATGATCGATAGCCGGGACCTGACTAATGCTGCCGAAGGAGCCCGATTCATGGTTGGCGTCCCGGTTCCGGCGCTGGTGACACTACAAGTCGCGCTGGCGGGTGGCGACACCGACATCGCCCGATTGGTCGCGGCAGGGGTGAAAGGCCAACCCTGCTCGCTGGCCGCTTACAATACTTTTTCAATCATGGGCGTCTATGCGCCGTCCGCGATTGTCTTGGCACTCTCCTTAACCGCATGGTTTATTCGAGATCGATTCAGCAGGACGCGGATACCTCGACTTCGCAACTCTGTCCCGTATATTTCGCTAACGCTCGTGCTCTTAGCGACGGTGATGTACTCGTTTATTCCGCCCTTGAACAATGCCTATCAACTTCCTCGCTGGGCGCTATATCTCCTGATTTGGTCTACTGCTCTATTTGCCACGTTCATATCGATACTCACCGTCACCAAGCCAAGCCAGGCAAGCCAGCCGACTTCAGAAGGAGACTCGTCTCGGGGCCAGCCTGACTAGCCGTCGTGCGAAACCGACAGCGCCACCACCGACTTCTCCGTTCTAGGGCAGGCCACCGACAACGCTGACCATCCGTAGAGCCGCGCGGCACGACCAGCTCTTCACTCTGGCCCTTGAGGCACAGGGACACCACCCGCGACGAGCTGCACCAGGAGATCGTGTTCTGAATCGAGCACACCTACAACCGCCGCCGACGTCAGCGCGCACTCGGGAAGCTCACCCCGGTCGAGTACGAGCTGGCCTTCACCGCCCAGGCCGCAACCGATCGCGGCATGATCATCACTCACCCGGTGCGAACCAGTCCTGCAGCAGTCCCCTCGAACGGGCAGCCGTTGCCATCGGCGAACAGGTCGCGGTCACCTGGCAGCGGCACATGGGACTGCTGCTGCAGGGTCTGGCCGTGTCAACTCGAATTGGCCCCACCATGACGGCTTGATTTGGCCCCACCTGGGTTGCTGG
>JBBSMO010000417.1:0-3338 GCA_038233155.1 Longimicrobiales bacterium | reverse complement strand
CTCAGCTTTGCAACGGCCTTGCTGCCGCAGCTCACGAGGTGAGGGTTCAGCTTCCGGGCCATCACCTTCAGACGAGGAGTACATCATGACGAGCAGATTTTCACGACCCGTCACTCTATCGGCCATTCTTATCTCGATCGCTGTGCTGAGCGGCTGCTTCGCCGCGGCGGCGGGCGCAGGGGCGGGTGCGGGCATCTATCTCACGTCGCGCGGCGCCTCCTCCATCGTGCAGGGCTCCGTCGCACAGGTAGCGGAGCGAACCGACGCGGCGTTCTCCGCGATGGGCATCGAGCCGGTGAGCCGCACGGTCAAGGAAGACGGCAGCGAAGTCACTATCGAGGGCAAAACCGACGAGCTCGAGGTCACCGTCGAGATCGAGCGGGAGGACAGCGGCACGTCTAACGTGCAGACCGCCGCGCGCCGCAACCTGGTGCAATGGGACAAGGAGTTCGCGCGCAGCCTGCTTGAGCGGATCATCGGGGGGTGAGCGAGGTGTATGCTCTCGGGGCGAAGTCCGCTGAAATGGAATAGCAAGCTTGCTTATTCCATTTTATGCGTGAAAAGTGGAATAGGCCGCTCGCTTATTTCACCTTGCCTTCAAACAATGGAATACGAGTCGTTGGGTCCCAGGTCATCTCCCCGGCTTTAGAAGTCTGTTGAAAAGAACGCCCGGCAGCAACGATTGCTGCTCAGCTACCGGCAGCAATGGAAGCCGGCGCCCCGGCCCTCACCCCCCGGCCCCCTCTCCAGGAGGGAGAGGGGGAGCACAACATGCCGGCAAGCAGCTTCTCTCCGCCTTTAGCGCGTCAACCGGAAGATGAGCAGCGCGGCGCGCTCCGTGGCTTTGCGCAGCGATGGCAGATTCACCGTTTCGTCTACGGTGTGCGAACCGGAGCCCTGCGGGCCGAGGCCGTCCATTCCGGGGATGAAGGGCGCGACGAACGACACGTCAGCCGCGCCGCGGGCGGCCGGATCAAAAGCGCGCACCGGGCCGTAGCCAAGGGCCCGGCTGATCTGCCCGTAGATATTGAGCAGCGCGTAGTTCTCGTCGCGCGCGGACATTGAGGGGTACCCGTCGGTGAAGGTGATCTCGGCCGACGTTTGTGGCAGGTTGCGGCTCACGATTTCCCGCATCTTCTCCCGTGTGCGCTCGAGCTGCTCGTCGGAAAGGGTGCGGATGTCACCCGCGACCACCGCGGTTTCCGCGATCACATTGCTCTTGCCGAACGCCGTCCCGCGGCTCGCGGCCGGGTCGTACGGTGCATCTGTCCCGCCAACGATCACACCAGGGTTGAAGGTCAGCCCCGGATCGGTGCGTAACTCCTCGTAGAAGGCGGTAAGGATGCGCGCCGCCTCATAGATCGCGCCCGCACCCGTCCCCTCGCGGAAGATGCCGCTCGAGTGCGCCGGACGCCCCGTGACCTCGAGCCGCCAGCCGGTGGAGCTGCGGCGCGCGACCACCGCCAGATCGCCATCGCCATCTCTCGAACCACCTTCGAAGCCGAGAGCAATATCGCTGTCGCGCCCCGCATCGATCAGGTCGCGGCGGCTGTCGTCCAGCGGCCGGCCGGGTGCTTCCTCATCTCCCGTCAGTACGACAGTGATGTTCGTGTTTTCGAGCGCCCCTTCCGCGTGCAACGCCGCAAGCGAGTACAGAATGGCGATGTTGCCCCCTTTCATGTCCGCGACCCCGGGACCGCGGGCGGTCTGAGAATCCACGCGTTCAAAGCGTTGGAAGGGGCTGTCTTCCTCGAAGACGGTATCCAAGTGCCCGATGAGGAGCAGCTTCTGCCCTTGACTGCCTTCGCGTTCGGCGATCAGGTGCGGGCCGCGCCCGGCGCCCTCGACCTGAGACAAGCGCACGATGAAGCCTAGCCGCTCGAACTCCGGGCGCATCAGCTCGGCCACCCGCCGCACGCCGGCGGCGTTCAGGGTGCCGCTGTTGATGGTGACGGTGCGCTCGAGAAGAGCGATGGCCTCGTCTGCCTGCCCGCGCACGGCGGCTACGATCTGCTCTTCCTGCGCCGAAAGCGGCGGCGCCGGTTCCGTCGCCGCTCGAACTGGCTCCTGCGGGGGTACCGCTTCGCCGCGCACCGGAGGTGCAGGGGGCACCGTGGCAGGCACCGGGGACCCGCGGCCCGAGCAGGCAGCAAGGGCGATTAGTGCAGCGGGAACAATCAAACGGTTCAAGCGATGTGTCGGATTCATTCGGGAACAACAGGGAACAGGGAAGAAGACACAGGGAACAGGGACATCAGTGAAAGCGCTAGCGCAGGGCGGGCAGTGCGAAGCTCCACCAGCGGGCGCGCCTTGAGATACACCCGCTGAGCGAGCAAGGCGAACAGAGCCCGGCGGTGTCAGCGCCGCCGGATGCGACCCACCCAATCTGCGGAATTTCCGGCGTTTTTGCCAGCCGGGCACCTGCAAACCCGGATGCGTCCATCGTGAGCACCTCTCGTGCGGGGCTGGTGCGGCGGGCACCAACCCGATAGCTTCTGAAGCTAGCCGCCAGGGGTACCCCGGAACCGGGGTTGAGACAGTCCCTTGGAACCTGATCCGGTTCGCACCGGCGTAGGGAGCGCGGCGCCTGAGCGACAGCCGGGTTCAAGGATGGACCCGCTCGAGGGCGTCAGCCGTTCCACGGCAGACGCCTTTTTTGCGTTCGCCGCCCCGGCCGGCCGGATCGACCGCCCTTTGACGGGAGAGAACCGTGCCAACCACCGCTGCTGCCAAGCCGAACGCCGCCGCTGCCGAGCCTGCTGCCGCGCGCTCTACATCCACCCCCCCGAACGACTACGGCGGCGCCTTCCCCGCCTCGCGCAAGGTATACGCCGGGGGCCGCCACGGCATCCGCGTGCCGATGCGGGAGATCGTGCTCTCGGGCGGCGAGCCGCCGCTGCGCGTCTACGACACCAGCGGCCCGCTCGGCGCAGATGTGCGCGAGGGGCTGCCGCCGCTGCGGGCGGAGTGGATCGGGGGGCGGGGGGATGTGGAAGAAGTACGAAGTACGCAGTACCCAGTACGCAACAGCAACGTGGATCCCCTGCGTACCGCGTACTTCGTACCGCGTACTCCCCGTCGGGCGAAGCGCGGCGCCCGCGTCACCCAGATGCACTACGCCCGGCGCGGCGAGATCACGCCCGAGATGGAGTTCGTAGCCCTGCGCGAGGGGATGGACGCGGAGTTCGTGCGCAGCGAGGTAGCGCGCGGACGCGCCATCATCCCTGCCAACGTCAACCACCCCGAGCTCGAGCCGATGATCATCGGCCGCGGCTTCAAGGTCAAGGTCAACGCGAACATCGGCAACTCGGCGGTCACCTCAAGCATCGAGGAAGAGG
>JBBSMO010000416.1:0-3342 GCA_038233155.1 Longimicrobiales bacterium | reverse complement strand
GCGCAGAATGCCGCCCCACGCACGATCGGCGCGTTCGGTTGCGGGGCGAAACGGGTCGCCCTCCTTCTCGCGCGGACAGCGAAAGGCTGAGGGTCGCATCTGCAAGAGTGATAATGGCTTGGAGTCCGCTCGAATGGGCGCGACGGGAGGCAATGAATTGCGTCTCGTAATAGAACCCAGCCGGTACGAAAGTTCCACCCGATTCACCTTCGGAATGCGCATGACAGAAGCACCAGCGACTGGCGAGCCGCCCCCGCGTCATTCGGTACGCACTTCCGTCAGTAATGGTTTCAGACCGCCCCCGCCCGTTGAACCGCGAAGCACAACCGGAAATTTCTCGAGCACTCAGACAGTCTACGCTGCGCAGCGCTGCGTCGGTGGCAGGTTTCCCCGGCGCGTAACTGCGATATGAAGGGGGCAGCCGGTATGGCCTGCGATGGCGATGCCGGTTCAGTTATGCTCTTTCAATACGGGCCAGTGGAACCACGTGTGGAACCAATCGCCAGCGATCCTCGCGCCTAAATAGGATTTCTCGACCGCCACGGCAGGCGCGCCCAAGCCAAAGGCAGAGGCCACGAAGAGTGCCCAATTCGATAGTCCGATGTTGCTTGCCGCCGAACCCGCACCGAACAGCCGGCCCAGATCGCCACCAATTTCCTCGCGTAACCGGTTCGCTACCGCCGCAGTGATAGGATTGGAGACGACGAAGCGGACGATCTCGTCCGAGAGCGGGAAGCTATGCAGCTCGACCTCGCCGTCTGCTGCATATTGGACGGCGTGGTTGACAAAGTTGAACAGGATGCGATCCAGCGCGGAGATTTCGAGGCAACAGCTCGCGATTGCACCTTGAAATGAGTTGCAAACGTTGATCGCGGCGCTGGCGCTACCCACGGTATACTGATCATGCCGCCGCTTCGCCTCGATATCGTCCATGTAGTGCGGATCCCACTGTTCGTCGTGGGCGCGGCCAGGCGGGTCCACGTTCCTGATCCCGTTGCGCATCATCTTCGCGTGATCCCGCGCGAGGAGGATGACTTCACGTTGCAGCGCAACGTCTTCCGGGTCTGACGCGGCGAACTGGGCGAAACCGATGATTGCGGGGAGAGCTCCGCCCCTCACATCGTGCAACACGCGGCGCGTTTCTGGCGAAGCGGAGGTGCGCGCGTTGGTAGCGTTCCCCAGAGTAGCGCAGCGGCGCGCCCACTCCGGCTGCGCCAGGCGCTGGATCAGCGCCAGCACCTGCGGCATCTCGTTCTGCTCCCCCTCGCCGAGCCAAGCGCGGTACAGATTGTCGAGGTTGCCGTAGAGCGCTAGCAGCAACTCCTGGTCTTCCGGGTCGAATTGCTCGAGAGGTACGTCTACGCCCTCGCCTTTGTATCGGATCGAGCAATAGTTCTGCAGGTCGTGAGGCGCTAGTTCAAGGAGTTCTTCAGGAACTTCTTCGCGGGGATCATCCGGTGAATTGCAGAAGGAAGGGGGTTACGCGGCAGGTGGCGGCGCCCCGCCGGTGCTCCTCAGGGAGCCATGGGAAGAACGATGCCGTGTCGAGCTGCCGCATCGGCCGCCGCTTCGTACCCGGCGTCCGCGTGGCGCACTACGCCGATGCCGGGATCATTGGTCAGCACCCGCTCGATGCGCTCGCGCATCTGCGGGGTTCCATCGGCGACGAGGACCTGGCCCGCGTGCAGCGAATTGCCGATTCCCACGCCGCCGCCGTTGTGAACGGAAACCCAAGATGCGCCGCTGGCGACGTTGAGCAGGGCGTTCAGAATCGGCCAGTCCGCGACCGCATCCGAGCCGTCCTTCATGGCTTCCGTTTCGCGGAAGGGCGAGGCGACGGAGCCGGTATCGAGATGATCCCGGCCGATCACAATGGGCGCACTCAGCTCGCCGCTGGCCACCAGATCATTGAGTGCCACTCCAAAGCGGGCGCGCTCGCCCTGCCCGAGCCAGCAGATCCGCGCAGGAAGGCCCTGGAACCGAACCTTTTCGCGCGCCTGGCCAATCCAGCGGCGCAGGTGCTCGTCTTCGGGAAAGAGGTCAAGCACGAGATTGTCGGTGCGGTAGATGTCCGCCGCATCGCCCGATAGCGCCACCCAGCGGAAGGGGCCCTTGCCCTCGCAAAAGAGCGGGCGCACATATGCCGGTACGAAGCCGGGAAAGGCGAAGGCGTTTTCGAAGCCAGCCTGTAGCGCCTGTCCGCGCAGGTTGTTCCCGTAGTCGAAGGTGATGGCGCCGCGCTGCATCAGGGTGACCATCGCCTCGCAATGGGTCCGCATCGACTGCATCGAGCGGCGAATGTACTCTTCCGGGTTCGCTGTGCGCAGCGTACCGGCCGCCTCGGGCGAAAAACCAGCGGGAAGGTAGCCGTTGAGCGCATCGTGCGCGGAGGTTTGGTCCGTCAGCACATCCGGGACAATCCCCCGGCGGACCAGCTCAGGCAGGACCTCGGCGCAGTTCCCGGCCAGGCCGACGGAAAGGGCATCACCCGCGTCGCAGGCGCTCAAGATCCAGCCGAGCGCCTCATCGAGATCTTCGGTGAGCCGGTCGCAATATCCTTGCTCGATCCGGCGGCGGATGCGGGCGGCATCTACATCAACCGCCAGGATGCTGCCCCCGTTCATGGTTGCGGCCAGCGGCTGCGCGCCCCCCATTCCGCCCATCCCGCCGGTAAGCACCCACTTGCCACGCAGCGAGCCGCCGAAGTGGCGGGTAGCGACGGCACCGAAGGTCTCGTAGGTGCCCTGCAGGATGCCTTGCGTGCCGATGTAGATCCACGACCCGGCGGTCATCTGACCGTACATCATCAAGCCCTGCCGCTCGAGCTCGCGGAAGTGCTCCCAGTCGGACCAGCGGCCGACAAGGTTGCTGTTGGCAATCAGCACGCGCGGCGCATGGGAGTGGGTACGGAAGGTGGCGACCGGCTTGCCCGACTGGACGAGGAGCGTCTCGTCATCCGCAAGATTTCGCAGTGCGGCTACGATGGCATCGAACGCTGCCCATGAACGCGCGGCCTTGCCGGTGCCGCCGTAGACAACCAAGTCCTCCGGCCGCTCGGCGACCTCCGGGTCTAGGTTGTTCATGAGCATGCGCAGCGCGCCTTCCTGCTGCCAGCCGCGGCAGGAGATGTCGGAGCCACGCGGTGCGCGCACCAGCCGGGCGGGCGAGGCAATGGTCATGGACTGCGGCGAGCCGGGCCTGGGAACGTCACTCGGGCGCCAGCTCGCGCCCGAACTCATCGAGCAGGATGTCGTCGTAGTGATCGGCTAGGATGGCGGTGCGGCCGATCAGATCTACCAGCTCCGCCTCATCCAGGTCGCGCGCGGGCCGGCCGGCCTGCAG
>JBBSMO010000415.1:0-3347 GCA_038233155.1 Longimicrobiales bacterium | reverse complement strand
GGCTTCATGCGGGTGCTCGCCGATGGCCGGGCGCTGCATCTGGACGAGCTTCCGGAAGATGAAGATCTGACGCAAGCTGCCGAGCTGCTCGTGGTCATCGATCGCCTCCGGGCCGATGCGGAGGTGAGCGCGCGGCTTACTGATTCGCTCCAGATGGCCTTCACAGAGGGAGAGGGCGAAGCCGTGGTCGTCCCGGAAAACGGGCAGCCGGTACGCTTCACCGAGCGCTTCCGCTGCCCGGCGCACCCGCAGATCCCGTTCGCAGCGCCCAGCCCGCAGCTTTTCTCCTTCAACAATCCGTACGGCTCCTGCCCGGAATGCACGGGCTTCGGCGCTGTGCTCCGCTACGATGAGTCGCTGGTCATCCCCAATCGCACCCGCTCGCTGGCCGACGGTGCGATCGATCCCTGGCGGATGCCGCGGTACGAGGCGCGCCGGAAGAAGCTCGCATCCTTCGCAAGCGCGCAGAAAGTTTCGACAGAAGCACCGTGGGAAGAGCTGCCCGAGCCGTTCCGGGAGATGTTGCTCCATGGCGGGCCCGGCTTCCAGGGCGTCTTCTCCTTCCTGGAAGCCCTCGAGGAGAAGCGCTACAAGGCGTATATCCGTGTTTTCCTGCGCCAGTACCAGACGGCCCGAGAGTGCCACGCCTGCCACGGCACCAAGCTGCAGCCCAAGGCGCTCTGGGTGCGCATAGCGGGAAAAACCATCGCCGAAACGGCCCGGCTCCCGATCAGCGAACTGCGGGGGTGGGTCGGGTCGCTGGCCGACGAGTCGGCCGACCGATTGCGGATTGCGGATTGCGGAATGCGGAATGAACAGCGGAACGTCCAAGAGGGCCAAGAGTTTCATACGCCCGCCCCGGGCCGTCATCCTGACGAGCGCTCGGTTCCCGCCAGTTGTCATCCTGACGAGCGCAGCGAGGAAGGATCTGTGCCTGCCGAACACCTGAGATCCTTCGCTGCGCTCAGGATGACAGCGGATGCCGAGGAGCAACTCTACGATCTCGGAATGACAGATCCGGAGGCAAGGGAGAACAGCGAAGATTCAGAGTCCCCTCTCGCCCTTGCGGGGAGAGGGCTAGGGAGAGGGGGTCTCGTGCGTGACGCCCCGCCGGGGCGCCTCCGGAAGGATGATCCGGGGTCCCCGCTGACCCCGCAGGAGCTGGCCATTGCCGGCCTGTTGTTGCGTGAACTGACCACCCGCCTGGGCTTTTTAGATGATGTCGGCCTCGGCTACCTGACGCTGGACCGGCAGACCCGCACCCTGTCCGGCGGCGAGGCGCAGCGCATCACCCTCGCCAACGCGCTTGGCAGCAAGCTGGTCGATACGCTGTACGTATTGGACGAGCCGACCATCGGGCTGCACCCGGCCGACAACGACAAGTTGCTGAGGCTGCTCGTCAAACTGCGCGAGGCGGGCAACACCGTCTTGGTGGTCGAACACGACCCGGCGGCCATGCGCATCGCGGACCACCTGATAGAGCTCGGCCCCGGCAGCGGGGAGCGCGGCGGCAATCTGGTCTTCCAGGGCAGCTACGCCGAGCTTCTCGATAGCGATACCCTCACTGGCCGCTTTCTCTCGGGCAAGGAATCGATCGCGGTGCCCGCGCAGCGGCGCGGAGGCGGGGCAGCCCGGTTGCGGCTGGAAGGTGCGCGAGAGCACAACCTGCGGGGGGTAGACATCGAGGTCCCGGCGGGCGCCGTCACCGTGGTGACCGGTGTCTCCGGCTCCGGCAAGTCCACTCTAGTACATGATGTCCTGTTCCGCGCCGTCGAAAGGGAGCTCTCTGGCGGGGAAACCAGCGCCAAGCGGCACCTTGGCGAAACCGTCGGCGGGTACCGGTCGCTGAGCGGAGTCGAAGCGCTCGGCGGCGTCGTGCTCGTAGACCAATCGCCTATCGGCCGCACGCCGCGCTCGAACCCCGTCACCTACATCAAAGCGTACGACGAGGTGCGCCGCCTCTTCGCCGCGCTCCCGGACGCCAAGCAGCGAGGTTTCGGCCCCGGCCACTTCTCCTTCAACGTTCAGGGCGGCCGCTGCGAAGCTTGCAAAGGCGAGGGGCAGGTGCAGGTCGAGATGGTCTTCATGGCAGATGTGTATGTGCCCTGCGAGATATGCGGCGGTTCCCGCTTCAAACCGGAGGTGTTGGCGGTACGTTACCGCGGCCTCTCCATCCGCGATGTGCTCGACCTCACCGTAGACGAGGCGATCCGCTTCTTTCTGCGCGAGGACAAGCTCGGCAAGTCGCTCTGGCACCTGCAGCAGGTGGGGCTCGGCTATCTGCGCCTGGGCCAGCCCGCGCCGACGCTGTCCGGCGGCGAGGCCCAGCGCATCAAGATCGCGCGCGAGCTCGCGCTCGGCGCCAGGCGCGGCGGGAGCAAGCTCTACATCCTGGACGAGCCCACCACCGGGCTGCACCTGGACGACATCCGCAAGCTGCTGCGCGTACTCGGAGATCTGGCCGACGCGGGGCACACCGTGCTGATCATCGAGCACAACCTCGAAGTCATCAAAACGGCCGATTGGGTCATCGACCTGGGCCCCGGCGCCGGCCCCGCCGGCGGCGAACTGGTCGCCATGGGCACACCGGAAGAGGTCGCGGAAGCACCCGGAAGCCTAACGGGAGAGTACCTCGCGCCGCTGCTGGCGGCAAATGATCAGGGACCGGTGATCAGGGACCGGTGACCACGGTTATCTGCTGGCATCGCCCCGCTGTCACGCCCGCGCGGGAAGACTCCAGTGTCCATGTCGCCAGGGTCTACCGTCCACTGTCTACCGTCTACCGACTATAGGGAACCCCAGCAGCGCCTTCCGCGTACACTTTGCCGCGCGGTTCCCCAACGGGAGCGGCGGGCGCGGAACCTACATAATCACAGCAATTTAGGAGATGCAGATGGTACGCAGCCTGATCTGGCCGCTGGTTGCTCTGCCTTGTTTTGCGCTGCCGCTGGCGGCGCAGGGAACGGCGGGTAGCAGCGGCAACATACCTTTTGAAGAGTACCGGTTGGACAACGGGCTCCATGTGATTCTGGCGCAAGATGAATCCGCACCGGTGGTCGCCGTGGACGTCTGGTACGACGTGGGCAGCCGCGACGAGCGGCCAGGCCGGACGGGGTTCGCGCACCTGTTCGAGCACATGATGTTCCAGGGCTCGGGCAACGTAGAGAAGGGCGGGCATATGCAGTTGATCGAGCGCGCGGGCGGGTCCCTCAACGGCACCACCAGCGCGGATCGCACCAACTATTTCGAAACGCTGCCCGCCAACCGGCTGAACCTGGGCCTTTGGCTCGAAGCGGACCGGATGCGCTCCCTGGCCATCACCGGAGAGAACTTCGAGAACCAACGCG
>JBBSMO010000414.1:0-3361 GCA_038233155.1 Longimicrobiales bacterium | reverse complement strand
CTCGCCGGACAGACCTTTACCAAGGACATCGCCAAGCTTTCCTGCTGCGCTTAACCCCCTCGATTCGCGGATTCGGGCTACCCCCTTGACCCTGTACAGTAGTACAGGGTTTACATTCTAGATCATGGAAAGCCAAGGTCTCACCATCGGCAGGGTCGCGAAGTGCGCGGGCGTCAGTATCGAGACGGTGCGCTTCTACGAGCGGCAGGGGCTGATCCCGGAGCCGCCCCGCACCGCGTCCGGCTACCGGCAGTTCCCGGCGAAAACGGTGGCTCGCATCCGATTCATCCAGCGCGCGCAGGAGCTCGGGTTTTCCCTGCGGGAGATCGACGAGTTGATCGCGCTGCGCTTGGATGGCAGCTCGACCAAGGGAGATGTCAAGGCTCGCGCGGAAGCCAAGATGCTCGACATTGACACCAAAATCCGCGACCTGCGGCGGATGCGCGAGAAATTGTCCGAGCTCACGCGAGCGTGCAGTGGTGAAGGAGAAACCGCCGAGTGCCCGATTCTGGAAGCGCTCACCGAAGGCGACGAATGACTCCACGTCAGGCGAGAACACTACAGAATCGCGCTCGGGGATAGAGAGGATTGAGACATGGAGCATCTGACGGATCCCGGCGTGTGGGAAGCGGTGCGGAGTGTTTCGCCGATCGCGTTCGGGGTGGTGTTCCTCGCCGGGGTCGCCATGGGGTTCGCGCCCTCGTCTTACGCGCTCTACCCGGTAATCGCCGGGTATGTGACCGGCGGGGAGCAAGGCTCCGCAGCGCGAGGGCTGCGGCTCTCGCTGGCTTTCGTACTCGGGATGGCCACGGTGGACGCAGCGCTCGGTGCGCTGTTCGGGCTGATGGGTGGGGTGGTGATCGAGGCGGTGGCGCGCTACGTGGTACTCTGGAGTCTGCTCGTTGCGGCGCTGCTCGTCGCCTTCGGGCTGGCACTGCTCCGGGTTCTGACCGTGAAGTGGCCGGTGTTGCGGATGACCTGGCGGCGGGCGCACTCCGTCCCCGGGGCGTACGCGCTGGGCATCCCGTTCGGGCTGACCGCGTGCCCCGCGTGCACGCCGATGATCCTTCCCATGCTCGGCGCGGCGGCGGCTACCGGCTCCTGGTGGTGGGGCGCGCTGCTGATGTTCGTCTTCGGTCTGGCTCGTGGGCTGCCGCTGCTGGCGCTGGGCGCGGGCGCGGGGTGGTTCGGTCGGCTGGGGGACGCGAGCCGCTGGGTGCCGCGCCTGCAAATGGTAGCGGGGTGGCTGCTTCTGCTGGGCGGCGGCTTCTTTCTCTGGGAGGCGGTACGTACCGCCTGGATCCTGTACGGATAGGAGGGGTGCGATGAAGGCCATTCTGGCGATTGTAACCGTTGCCTTCGTGGCGGCCTGCACCGATGCGCCCGCCGCGGACGGTCGAGCGGGGGCGGGAACGGCGGATGTGCCCGCTTCCGTAAGGCATGGAGCCGTGAGAGCCGCCGCCGACCCCGCCCCGACCGGCGCACTGCGCCCGATCGCGCTCCGCGTTCCCGACATGGCCTGCCGGCTCTGCGCACGCCCGATCGAGCACCGTTTGTCCGAGCTCGGGGTGCAGGACGTGAAGGCGGATCTCGAAACCAAGTGGGTCACCGGTCGCTTCGACCCGGGGCAGCTTTCGCCGGATGCGATTCGGAACGCGGTGGAGGATCTCCGCTTCCGGGTGGCGGAACTGCGCATTGGGTAGACCGATGAGAACGCTGCTGATCGCGCTCGCCGGTCTTTGCGCCGGTGTTCTCCTGCTGGCCGGCCTTCGCTTCGCCCTGGCCGCTCCGGCGCAGAAGCCGCACTACCACGCCAACTTCGCCGTCTTCGTGGAGGGCGAGCGGGTGGACTTCTCGCCGGACGAGTACATGGAGGAGATCGGCGCCTGCAAGGTGGGAGGGGTGCTTCACCCCACTGAACGTGCGCACCTGCACAACAACGATCCGGACGTCGTGCACGTCCACGACCAAGGTGTCACCTGGGGGCAACTCCTGGCCAACCTGGGTTGGGGTCTGGGCGAGCGCTACCTCGCGAGCGACGACGGCCGCGTGCGGGTCAGCGGCCAGGGAGGCACGCTGAAGCTGATCCTGAACGGACGGCCCGAGTTCGCCGTCGACAACCAGTTGATCCGCTCCGGCGACCTGCTGCTCGTCTCTTTCGGACCGGAAACCGAGGCGGAGGTGCTGCGCACGCAGTTCCCCCGCGTGGCCGACGATGCCCAGGTCTTCAACCAGCGGCAGGACCCTGCCGGGTGCAGCGGCTCCGAGCCGCCCACGCTCGGCGAGCGGCTGCGCGACGCTTTCGTCGGATGATGCACTCCGTGAACGTACCCGCGAACCGTTCGCGAACGGTCCGCATCGTCGGGCGGCACTCCGGAGCCGATCTCGCGGACCCCCCCGAACCGTGACGTACTCCCGACCGAGACGAGCGTGCCCGGAGTCTTTGCCGCGGGGGATGCCCGTTCCGGTTCGGTGAAGCGAATGGTTTCCGCCGCCTGCGAGGGAGCAGCAGCGGTGCAGTCGGTGCACCGTTACCTGGCCGAGCTATGAAGCCGGCCTCTTTTCAACCCCATTCAGGAGTGATCTGATGGCAAACGCAACGAACAACGACACCAGCATTCTCGATGACTGCATCCAGATGATGCGGGACTGCTCGAAAAGGTGCGAGGACATGAAGAACCGGGCGACGAACCCCGCGGTGAAGGCGATTCTGACCTGCTGCGCCTCGTGCTGCGACGCGATGGGCAAAGCGTGCGAGGAAGTGCGCGGAACGATCTGACCACGGGCGCGGGCCGCGGCGATGGTCGCCGCGGTCCGCGGCACGAACGACAATCATGGAGACATTGATGGAAACCAAAACGATCCGGATCGAGGGGATGCACTGCGACGGCTGCGCCAGCCGCGTGCAGGGGCTGCTGGAAAAGGAGCCTGGGGTGCGCGAGGCCGAGGTATCGTACCGGGCCGGCGAGGCGCGCGTGAAGTTCAACGAGCACACCGTCGGCGCCGACCGGCTCCGTCAGGTGATCGAGCGCGCTGGCTACACCGCTTCGGAAGCGGCGTGAGTGTGGTGCAACCCTGCTGCGACGTGAGGACGCCATGAAGCTGATCCTGCAGACGGAAACGAGCAACCGCCTGGAGATGGGCGGCACTGGGTTCGAGATCGTTTCCGAGGGGGCGCCGATCTCGCCCTACCACCTGCTGGCCGCGTCGCTCTCGAGCTGCACCGTGCTCACGCTCCAATCGTGGGCGGAGGGCGCCGGGATCGATCTGGCGCCGCTCACCACGCATCTGACGTGGGAGCACGCCGACGAGCGTCCGGCGCAGATCGAGCGGCGCGTGCTGGCGCTGCCGCTCGGGGGCT
>JBBSMO010000413.1:0-3364 GCA_038233155.1 Longimicrobiales bacterium | reverse complement strand
CTCGGAGTAGGTGTAGACCTTCATGGCTCCACCTCCAGCAATGATATGCCCGCCTTCCGTGCCGCCCGGCGCAGCCCTCGGTCCAGAGTTAGCAGAGGACACCGCTGCCGTTCCGCGCAGGCAAGCAGGTATGCATCGTACGCGTAGATGTCGTGCTCCGCCGACATCTCCAGCGCCCGCTCCAGCTTCACGTCTACCAGGCGGAGCGGGATCAGTCCGTAGGCGGTCAACGCACGCCGCGCCTGATCGAGCGTTATGCGGTTGCGCTTGAACATCGCTGAAAACGCGTTGCCCACCTCCCAGTGGACCGACGCGGGGGCGATCAGCTCCGCGCCTACTGTGGCGTTCACCAGTAAATCTTTGTCTGCTTCGTTGCCGATCACGGCAATGAGGACGGAAGTGTCGACGACTAGATCCATAGCTCTGCTCCAACGGAAACATCTCTGTTGTTGTACAATTGTACACCGTACCTGTGCGGGGTGCAAGTGGCCCGCCTACACCGATCCACATTTCCGTACGCGCCGCGCTTTTCTTGGGCTCTTCAGCCCGCAAGTCCGCCCACGCCCTAGCCTTTGTCATCTGCCATGCGCGCGACTGCGAGGAACCTGGAATTCCGCTGCTTGATCCCTGGGCGGATGCACGGTCCGAACCCGCGAGTTGACGGCGCGGCTCAGGACAGATATAATGGTGGAGTGCTCGTAAGAGCACAGGTTGTTCTTCTATTGGCCCATCGCTTGCGTGGGCGTAGACCAGGTGGTGTGCTGGCCAGCCACCATTGGCGAAAGAGATCCCTGCGGAAGCGGGGGCAGGACAGGAAGCGCAGGCGGTGGGCTACGGCCGGCCCGTATACAGCCCTGTGCAGACAGAATACCCGTCCAAAGGGTGTTGCCCGCCGCCTGCCCGTGCCTGCAACAGAACTCCGCACCTTCAATGTCAGAGGGTGCAGTTACCATTGATGGTGCGTTGCGGCAACGACATGGGTACGTACTCCAACCTCGGCAGAAAACGATGACTGTTGCAGACCCGCCCGTTCCGCTCGACGCACTTGCAGACTCGCTGTTCACTGTTGCCCGCGGTGGTGAAACGCAGGTGTTGTCGCTGGCGCGGTTGCTTGCGACGCTGCTCGCCGACCCGAAAGAAGTCGATTCATTTCCGAACCTGACGGCCGAGCAGCGGGGGCACTGGAACCGCTTGCTCGTACGTTGTGCCGCCAAGGCGCTGCACGAGGCGCGGCTCAGCACGGCGCAAGCCCGGCAGCGTGGTGTAGATGCGATAGCGGCGAAGATCGCTGAAGTGCTCCAGGAGACAACTCCCGCGAGTACCTGGCTGCTGCATCAGCCCAACCCCTCCCAGCCGGGGTTTCTGCAGATTCCCACACCGGACGGCGAGCTGCCCGGCGCGGGAAACAACTATAAATCCAACTCGGTCAGTCTGCTCACCAGCACCATCGGTGGCAAGAACCATGAGCGCAAGGCCGACCTGGCGCGGGAGCTCACGCCGGAGCAGACGGCTTACGCGCTCGTCGAGTACCAGTTCAGCGCGATCTACGCAGGGCGCGGCAACTACGAAACACAGCTTCTCGGCTCGCGCTCCGGCGCCGGCAGCGGCGTCCCGTTCATGGGGCCGCGCATTGGCGACTCGCGCGCGGAAAGCTTTCGGCACGATGTGCAGGTGCTAATAGACCGGTGGGACGCCGTCGCCGCGGAGCTGCAGGGCTCGGTATGGGCGCTCTGGGCGGAACGCTGGGACGGCAAGTCGCAGCTCGGCTCGGAGCGGCTAGACCCCGCCTTCATTCCGGTCGCCCGCATGATCCGCTTGGCCGCACCGGAGGACGGGGTGTTCCGGACCGTCTGGTTCCGACCGACGGATACCGGCCGCGTGCGGGACCACACGAACGGCGGAGTGCTCGGCGATCCGCTCGTCCCGCTGGTGCCGGACCCGAAAACCGGGGATCCCAAGGTGCGCGGCACGCTGCGCAAAGGCTACGACTACACCGAGGTGGTGCGCCTGCTCTTCGGCACCGACGAGCAGGGAGGAACCCCGTCGGCCAGCGTGCAGGCGCTGGCGGACCGCGGCGAGCTGGACCGCGGCGACCTGCGGGTGCTCTTCGAGGGCACCGCCTACGAGCAGGGCAAGACGGGCGGCTATCACCGGCGCGAGGTGCTGCTCCCCACGAGCGGTGGCCGCGATGTGATTCCCTGGATCAACGACGACAGCCCAACGAATCCCGTTCGGAGAGCGCATACCGCCATGTACGATGCAGTCCGGGATGCAAAGAGCGCGCTTCGCGGCGCTGCACGCATCCTGCTCAACGGCGAGCCACGGCGTCGAGAAGGGGATGACGCCAAGGTCAACCCCGTTGCCGACCAACTGGAACAGGTGGTGGACGCCGCCTACCTGGAGCACCTGTTCACCGCCGCGGGGGCGCTGGAAGCCGGACACGACGACTGGCTGACTGAGTGGCTCCGGTGGTTGTCGAAGGAGGCGGAAGAAGTGTTCCGCGCCTCGCTCGGCATGCTGCCGACCAGCACCGGCCGCCGCTGGGAGCGTGAAACCAGCGCCGAATCCTACCTCGGGTACAAGCTGCGCAAGCTCCTCGGCGAGGTAGGCGGGGAAGGCGGGGAAGGCGGCACACAGGAGGAGGAAGAGGCCGAAGAGCAGGAAACCCTGGACGACGAACCCGAACCCGAGGAGGAGATCTGATGATCGGAACCGCACTGCCGGAGCCACGGCCCACACCCGCCGGTGAACCCGAAACGTCGCAGCCCCGGAGCTTCCGCGATCAGGTGCTCGGCATCGCCGGCTACGTAGGCGCGCTGCGGCGTGGGCCGCGCGCCGTGCTCCGCCGCTTGGACGCTGGTGAGGAGACGATCCCGCCGCAGGACTTCTGGAACGTCGTCGAACGGTACAACATCCGTGAAAGTGACGAGCGCTTCTGGCTTGCCGTGCTGCCGCTCATGGTTCGGTACCCGCACCGTTTTGATCGGACGCCGGGCCGAGCCCTCGCGGCGGCGGGGGTCAGCGCCGCGCGCGTCGAGCGCTGGCTGCGGCTGGACGCGGACGGGGCGCGCCGGGAGGCCGGCCGCCTGCTCTCGCATCTCAAAGGGGAAGGGTTGGACTGGATCAAGCTCGCGTACCTGCTCCGCGACTGGAGCGACGAGCAGCGCCGCGGCTTCGCCCGCGACTTTTTTCTTTCGCCGGAATACCGTCAACGCCAGACCAAGGGAGAATCCTGATGAGCCAGACCGGAGACATGGTGCAGGTCCACCTGCTGACCGCCTACCCCGCCGCCCTGCTGAACCGCGACGACGCGGGGCTCGCCAAACGCATCCCGTTCGGCGGCGCTACTCGCATCCGCGTTTCG
>JBBSMO010000412.1:0-3366 GCA_038233155.1 Longimicrobiales bacterium | reverse complement strand
GCATCTCCGCGCGTGTGCCGCGCAACCTCTTTCCGCAGCGCCTGATTCTCAGTCTTGAGCTGGCGCTACTCGGCCGCCCGCCGGCAGATAGCTACCAGTTCGTTGTTGGCGAAGGGTTTCTGAATGTAGTAGAACGCGCCTTCGTTGACCGCCTGGATGGCCGTCTGCAGAGATGCCTGTGCCGTCATCAAGATCACGGGCAGGGTCGGGTCGGCTTCCCGCGTTGCCGCGAGCAGGTCAAGGCCGCCCTTCCCCGGCATTCGCACATCGGTGAGGATGAGGTCCGGCTGTACCTCGGCCAGCTGGGCGATCCCCTGCGCGCCATTCGAGGCTGTGAACACACTGAACCCCTCGCCCTTCAGCAGAATACGAAGCGTATCCAGCATCGACATCTCGTCGTCTACCACCAGAACTTTCGGCGCTCTGCTCACGCCAGCATCTCCTTGAGCGGGTTTGCCTCACCGGGATCGGCCGCGAAGGGCGGCACTTCAGCCGGCAAATAGAAAATGAAAGTTGCGCCCCAATCCTCGCCTGGCACCGGGTCCTCAACATAAACCGCGCCCCCGTGCGCATCGGCCGCGCGTTGAACCAGAGCAAGCCCCAGGCCGGTCCCGCCTGAGCGGCGGGTGAAGAAGGGATCGAAAATCTGCTCGGATACCCCCGCATCTACGCCGGGGCCGGAGTCCCGCACGCTGATGCGAATGACCCGGGCCGAACCCTCTGCCGGTGATAACACGTCGGAATCGACGACGTCGAGACCGATCTGCACCCTGCCTCCGGCTCCGGCCCACTGGAGCCCGTTCAGGAGCAAGTTCAGCATGGCCCGGTGCAGCAGGTCCTCATCGCCGCGCACCACCAACTGCGACCGGGGAGCGTTGATTTGCGTTTCGACCCCCCGGCCCGCGGCATCCGGGTGAGCTTTCGCCAGGCCTACCACTTGCTCGAGCAGTGGTGGCAAGTGAACGAGTTGCGAGCCAATCGTCTCGACGCGCGCGAACTCGAGGAAATCACCGAGCAGACGGCTGAGGCGGTCCGACTCCCGCACGATCAATCCTTCCAACGATCGCTTGTCGCTGTTGTCTATGCCGCCGCGCCCGAGCTGCTCGGCGGAGCTGCGTATGGCGGCGAGTGGGTTCTTGATTTCATGCGCAAGGGAAGCACTGAGTTCGGCGATGGATTCCAGGCGCTCGGTGCGGGCACGCAGCGCATCGATCCGCTTGCGCTCGGTAATGTCCTGGAATATCGCGGTCACAGCCGGCGGCTGGTCCGGCGCCCGTTCGAGCAGAGTGGTACTGACACCTAAAACAAGGCTGCCGTCCCGCAGCGGTTCCGTTTCGAAGCGGCGGATCGGCTTCCGGTTTTGAGCGGAGCGGGTGATCACAGCGCCCAGACCTGGTGCGAGCTCATCGAGCAACGACAACACTGGCAGGCCGAGCCAGCTATCTCCGCCAATGCCTAGCAGATCTGTCGCGGCCGGGTTGATGTAGGCGAGCCGCCCGCTCCCGTCTACAGTGATAATTGCCGTGCCGATTCCCTGGAGGATGTCGTTCGTATCCAGGCGCAGCAAGCGGAGCTCGGTTTCCATCTTGCCCAGCTCGGTGCCGGTGCGCCGGAGCCGGTCACCGAGCGCACTCGTCGCGAGCGCGACGGCGGAGAGGAGCAGGACCTGGAGCAAGGTACCGGCCGACGTCGTGCCACTGTACACAACTACGGAGAAGTAAAGCGTGCCGGACAGGCCGCCGATCAGAATGCCGCCGGGCACGGCGAGGAGCAGCGACGAGGCGGCAATGATCAGCACGTACAGCAGTGAAAAAGCGCTGCCCGCCCCGCCGGTAAGATAGATTACCCAGGTAACGAGCAGCGTATCGAATACCGCCTGGCCATAGAGAAAGTTTTGGGTGGCGGGGCGGCCGGCAAGATGGGTGTAGGCGAAGGACGCCGCCGAGACGAGTCCTGCTACGACCAGCGTGAGCGAAGCAGCTAGCGAGGTAGCCGGAGCGACATTGCTCCAGATGCCGACGACGGCGGTGAAAATGGAGGCGGCGACGGCTACGCGGCCGACATATAGCCAGGAAAGGATCTGCCGGGTACCCGGCAACCGAACGCCGCCGATGCGGGCAGCGGCTTCGCTGGCGCTAGAGGACTCGTGCGTCGCAACGGGGCGCTTTACTGGCAAATGCATCGTGCGCGGAGACTCGAACGTAACCACCATGAGAAGAATGCGCGGCACCCCGCGGGTGCCGCTGGGACCAGCCGCCATCCTTGCGGCTGAACCTGGAATGTAAGCCGACAGCGCAGGAAACGACACCACAGCAACGCCTTGCCGCCCTCGCGCGGGGTTTCAGCAGAGCGCGGCTCTTGCGCGGCGTGGCCGCCAGCCTACCTTCCCGAAATGCGAAAACGACTACTCGCCGGGTTGTTGCTGATCCTCTCCGCCGCCGCGGCTCTGCCCGTCGGCGCGCAGCTGCCGGCCACGGAATACGAGGGCGCATCTGCCCTGGGCCTCGCGTTGCGCAAGCTGGGAACTACCAAGCGGGTGCTGGTCATCGGCGCTCACCCCGATGACGAGAACACACAGGTGATCAGTGAACTTGCGCTCGGGCAGGGCGCGCAGGTAGCCTATCTGTCCCTCACGCGCGGCGAAGGCGGGCAGAACGGCATTGGCGCCGAGCTGCAGGAAGGGCTTGGGCTTCTCCGCAGCGAGGAGTTGCTCGCCGCGCGCCGGCTGGACGGCGCCTCCCAGTTCTTCACCCGCGCGTATGACTTCGGCTACTCGAAGAATGCGGAGGAGGCGTTCCGGCACTGGCCGCGCGATTCCCTGTTAGCCGACGTAGTCGGCGTGGTGCGCGAGTTCAGACCCGATGTGATCATCTCCATTTTTAGCGGTACCCCGGCCGACGGGCACGGGCAGCACCAAGTCGCGGGGATTCTCGCGCGCGAGGCCTTTGATGCCGCCGGAGACGCAGGGCGCTTCTCCGGGCAACTTAGCGCGGGCCTCCGCCCGCACGCGCCTGCGAAACTGTTTCAGGCATTGTACCGGCCGCGCGACTCGGCGGCCTTTCAACTCGAGACGGGCGAGCGGGACCCGCTGCTGGGCCGGTCGCCCTATCAGATAGCGATGGCGAGCCGCAGCCGCCACCGCTCGCAGGATATGGGGCGGCCGCTGACGGCGGGTCCGCAGCAAACCGGGTTCGAGCTCATCCGCGCCCGCGGCATGAATGCGGAGGTGGCGTCGCGCGGCATCTTCAGCGGAATCGACACCACCCTCGCCGCGGCGGCCACCGGCGCGAGCGGGAGCAACGGCGCGACTGAGAGGGTGGTGAATGTGCTGCAGCGGTATCAGGTCGCGCTGGACAGCGTCCGCTC
>JBBSMO010000411.1:0-3367 GCA_038233155.1 Longimicrobiales bacterium | reverse complement strand
TACGGATTGCGGATTGCGGATTGCGACGAGACCCGCCCGCCGGGGCGTCTAGACGGAAATGCGTGCGGGGTGACGGGCGACCGGTAGCCGGCGAACGAGCAGCGATCCGGCCACAACGAGCGGGACCGGCCGCGGCAGCCGAACGAATGAATTCGCGGCTGGAACTACACGAAGCCCGCCTTCGCGGGCGTGTTCATCATCGCACCGCCGGGATCTTGGGCGTCCCCCGTGCCTCGTACCGTTCCGCAATCCGTGACCCGCTGCGTGGTCTGCCCCCTGCCTCTAGTCGCCGAACCGAGATTCTTCGCAGGCTCAGAATGACAGCCTTGGGCATCTCGCACTCCGCACTCCCGCACTCCATTCCGCAATTCGCAATTCGCAATCCGCAATCGCTACAGTCCGTGCTGCTGGAGCCGGCGGTAGAGGGCGCTGCGGCTGAGGCCGAGAGCATCCGCGGCGCGGGTGACGTTGCCATCGTGCCGGGATAGCGCTTTGCGGATCAGGAGGCGCTCTACCTCGTCCAGCGTCATTTCCTCGAGCTGGGCGGAAGGAGCTCCTTCGACCGGCGACCGGAGGTTGAGGTCTTCCGGGCCGATGGTGTCCCCGTGCGCGAGCAGCACTGCCCGCTCGATGGTATGCTCGAGTTCGCGGATGTTGCCGGGCCAGTTGTACTGCATCAGCGCCTGCATCGCGTCCGAATCGAGCTGCGCAACGGGTTTGCGGTACTGCTGCGCCTGGCGCGCCAGGAAGAAGCGGGCGAGCGGTGCGATGTCGTCCGTACGATTGCGCAGAGGCGGGATGCGGATCTCAACCGTGTTGAGCCGGAAGAGGAGATCTTCGCGGAAGCAGCCTTCCGAGACCTCGCGCGCGATATCTACATTGGTCGCGGAAAGCACCCGCACGCTGACCCGCTTGGTACGCGATGAACCCACGCGCTGGAACTCGCCGGTCTGTAGTACCCGGAGCAACTTGACCTGCTGCTCGGGCGGCATGGTGCCGATTTCGTCGAGGAACAAGGTGCCGCCATCGGCGAGTTCGAAGGCGCCGACGCGGTCGGTACGCGCGTCAGTGAAGGCACCTTTCACGTGCCCGAACAACTCGCTCTCGAACACTCCTGGCGCGATTGCGCCCGCGTTCACGGTGACCAGCGGCTTGTTTGCCCTGGCCGAGGAGCCGTGCAGCCACCGCGCGATCACCTCTTTGCCGGTGCCGTGCTCGCCGGTGATCAGCACATTGGCGTCGGACGGTCCCACCCGCTCGATCATGCGCAGCACGGGCTGCATTGCCCGCGACTCGGCGATCATTTCGGGGAGCCCGTCCTTTCGGAGGCGGCGGTTCTCCGTTTCCAGCCGCTGCGACCGCCGCAGAGCGCGACCTAGCTCGATCTGCGTGCGCAGCGTGGTCAACAGGCGGTTGTTGTCCCATGGCTTTTCCACGTAGTCGCGCGCCCCGCGCCGCATCGCTTCGACGGCCCCCTCCACGCTGCCCCAGGCGGTCATCACCACCACCGGCAGCGTAGGGTCGAGCGCCTGCATCTGCGGTAGCAGGTCCAGGCCTTCCCGTCCCGAGGTGGTGTCGCGGGCATAGTTCAGGTCGATCAGCGCCGCATCGAACTCCTGCCTTTCCATAGCGGCAACCACCCCCGCCGGCGACTCGGCGGGTTCGATCTGGAAATCTTCGCCCTTCAGCAACAGCCGAAGCGCCTGAAGCACATCCGGCTGATCGTCGGCTATCAGGACCCGGGGCGGAATATCAATGGTCATGATCGATCAGAAAGGGAGACGCCAACGCGGGCCGGAGAACCGCTGGAAGTCGCGATCGACCGGATCCATTCGCTGCCCGACCCGATGGCCAGCGCGGCCAAGTAGGCATCTGGAACCAAGTTGCCTTTCGCCCCGGTCTCGCGGCAGAGGCGCGTGAAAATGTCCCATGGCGCGGGCCAGGGTTCACGGCGTCCCCCATCCGGGCGGGAGAAGCAGACGCTGCAGACGCTGGATACCGGCCTGCGCGGGAATGACAGCCGGGCGGTGGTACCGGTACGACGCTCCCGGGGCCCGCCGCTGCCGGTCCCCGATCATACATTCCATGAGGCGGTTCTGTCCGTAATCGCATCAGTTCACCGGGCGCTCCTTTAGATGGATGCTTCCATTTGTCGTTGAAAGCTTCAGCATCCGTCCGCCGGCGCCGAGGTCGGCGGAAAGGCGCCTCGAGCTGATCGCGCCGCTTACCGTGAGCGGCAGATCCGAGCGGACGCGGCCGTTGGTAGTGCGTGCCTCGATGCGGGCATCGCTGCCCGGCGGCACCAGCAGAGTGATCGAGCCGTTGGTTGTCGAGAAGGTGAGAGGTTCGGTACCGCCGCGCGGATCGAGTTCTGCGGTGATCGAGCCGTTGGTGGTGCTCGCCTGTGCCGCCGCGGCCGACACGATGCGGATGTTGCCGTTGGTGGTCCGCGCGTATACAGTCGTGCCGCGTTCGACGCGTACATCGCCGTTGGTCGTGCGTGCCCGTACCTCACCCGCCAACTCCTCCGCGACCACATCTCCGTTGATGGTGCGGGTGGCGAAGCGGGCGGCGTTCGGCACCTCGACCAGGAAGCTGACGCTGACGTCGTTGTTTCGGCTGCCGACTCTGCCGTCTCCGCCGGGCCGGCACTCGTTGCTGCTGGGCTCGGGGTAGATGGCGCACACAGTCACACCGCCCCCGTATTCGACCACCTCGATGCGCACCAAATCGGGATCGTTGCGGCGGCCCGTCCGGATCGCGCGAACCCGCGCCACATCGCCCGCCGCCGCGACGGCGCGGATGGGGCCGTTCACCCCCTTGATCTCGAGCGTCTGTCCGGGTGCGATTCGCCCCTGCCACTCGAAGGGCTCACCCTCTACGCGCTCGCCGCTGAACGCCAGGACTGGCGACCGGTCCAGGGACACGCTGCAGGCGGGCAGTGAGGCGAGCGAGACCAGCAGGCAGAGCGTTGCGGTAGTGCGCATCAGGAGCATGGATGGTTACGGGATGGGGCAGAGGGCGGACTTCGTGCCGGATCCTCTACGTGCGCTGACGCCCGGGAGTTTCGGCAGCCGCCGGTACGAAGCTCGTGTGATCATCGGCGGCTACTCGGAGCGCAGCGCGATGAGGGGGTCCAGCCGAGCCGCGCGCCGCGCCGGCAGCCCGAGATATTCCCGGTACAGGCCCGGATTGATCCCTACACCTGGCTCCGCACCCACACCGGGCGCACCGTGATCCAACGCGACCAGCCGCTCCGGCGCCGGGTACGGCAGCGGAGCGAGCACTACCCGATGCACCAGCGTGAAGATCGCGGCGTTCGCGCCGATCGCTAGTGCGAGTGCGAAAACCGCGGCGGCCGTGAAGC
>JBBSMO010000410.1:0-3381 GCA_038233155.1 Longimicrobiales bacterium | reverse complement strand
TCCCTCCCCCCCTTGCGGGGGAAAGGCCGGGGAAAGGGCGTTTCCCACCCGCCGGTGCTCATGAACCTTCGATTTAGCTTCTGGTTGTCTCTGCTTGGCATTCTCGCCTTGAGCTTCGGGTGCTCGCCGGACCCCGACGACGCGCCCGGCGGCGCGGCCGCGGAGTACGACGTGGTGATCCGCGGCGGTACCATCTACGACGGGAGCGGCTCCGCGCCAGCGGTCGGGGATGTCGCCATCAACGGCGACACCATCGCAGCCATCGGCTCGCTGCCGGACGCGCGCGGCCGCACCGAAATCGACGCGCGGGGGCTCGCTGTCGCACCCGGCTTCATCAACATGCTTAGCTGGGCGACCGAGTCGCTGATCGAGGACCCGCGCTCGATGAGCGACATCATGCAGGGCGTCACGCTCGAGGTCTTCGGTGAGGGCGAATCGATGGGGCCGCTCACGCCCGCCATGAAGCGGACCATGACGGAGCTGCAGGGCGACATCAGGTACGACATCGAGTGGACCAGCCTTGGCGAATACCTGGAATTTCTGGAAGAGAGGGGCGTTTCGACCAACGTGGCATCGTTCATTGGCGCGACGACGCTGCGCATCCATGAGATGGGGTACGAAGACCGCCCGCCAACGCCGGAGGAGCTCGGCCGTATGCGGGATCTTGTCCGGCAGGGGATGGAGGAGGGTGCGCTGGGCATCGGCTCCTCCCTGATCTCCGCTCCTGCTTTCTACGCCGGCACGGACGAGCTGATCGCCATCACCCGGGAGGCCGGCAGCTACGGCGGGATGTACATCTCCCACATGCGTAGCGAGGGCAATCAGTTGCTCGAGGCGGTCGACGAGTTGATCCGCATCTCCCGCGAGGCGCAGGTCCCGGCGCAGATCTACCACCTCAAGGCCGCGGGCGAGCAAAACTGGCCGAAGATGGACCAGGTCATTGCCAAGGTAGAGCAGGCGCGTGCGGACGGTCTCGAGATCACTGCCGACATGTACACCTACACTGCGGGCGCTACCGGATTGGACGCGGCGATGCCGCCGTGGGTGCAGGAGGGCGGGTTGCGCGAGTGGATCGGCCGCCTTCGCGATCCGGCAACCCGCGAGCGGGTGATGCGCGAGATGCGCACGCCAACCGACGAGTGGGAAAGCCTGTATCTGCTTGCCGGCTCACCCGAGCGGGTTCTGCTGGTCGGTTTCAAGCAAGACTCGCTCAAGTATCTCACGGGGAAATCGCTCGCAGAGGTGGCGAAGCTGCGCGGCAAATCTCCGGAAGAGACCGCTCTGGATCTGGTGATACAGGATGACAGCCGCGTCAGCACCGTCTACTTTCTGATGTCCGAGGAGAACGTCAAGAAGCAGATCGCGCTGCCGTGGGTCAGCTTCGATTCAGATGCGGAGTCGCTCGCGCCGGAGGGTGTTTTCCTGAAGTCGAACCCGCACCCGCGCGCCTACGGCAACTTCGCGCGGCTGCTCGGCAAGTATGTGCGCGAGGAAAAGGTCATTCCGCTCGAGGAGGCGGTGCGCCGGTTGACCTCGCTGCCGGCCGCTAACCTGAAGCTGCACCGGCGCGGCAGCCTGCGCCCCGGCTTCTTCGCGGATGTGGTCGTCTTCGATCCAGCCTCGATCACCGACCACGCCACCTTCGAGGAGCCGCACCAGTTGGCCTCGGGCGTGCAGCAGGTGTTCGTGAACGGCACCCAGGTGCTGGCGGACGGGCAACATACCGGCGCCACCCCCGGCCGGGTGGTACGCGGCCCCGGCTGGACAGGCTGGGAACAAGGTAGACGGTAGACGGCAGATGGTAGACGGTAGACGGTAGACGGTAGACGGTAGACGGTAGACGGTAGACGGTAGACGGTAGACGGCAGACGGCAGACGGCAGACGGCAGACGGCAGGCCGTTCTTGTCCACCTTTTTCCGAGGGAGTAGCTATGCGACGGTTGATCTATTTAGCGCTGCCCGTTCTGGCGGCTTGCGGCCCGGCGGCTGAGCCGCTCACGTTGCGTTCGCCTGCATCCGCGGGTGCACTCGATTGCGTACAAGGGGCGGGCGCCGAGCTGGGCTACGAGGTCGCCAACTACGGTCCGGCCGACGGCGTGCGTCTCGAGCGGCAACTGAAATGGACGGAAAATACCCCCTTCCACCGCTGGAACCGCATCGACGCTTCGTACAGCGGGAGCGAACTGCAGATCGATGCGGGTACACTGCAGCGGCATGCAGCGCGTGAGCTCACAGGGCAGCTTATCGCTCCGGCGCCCGAGCTTGCGGCGGATGTCGAGACGCTCGGCGCCCGTTGCGGCATCGCGACCGCGGCTGCGGAATAACGGCTGCCGCTCCGCGTGGCGGCCGTCCGCCGCGACCGCTGGATTCCTGCCTTCGCAGGAATGACGGCTAAGCAGCCGCCCCGTTGCCGGCTTTCTTCAACCGCTTTTAGTCCATCGCGAACAGTTGCCGCAGCGCCTTCTGTGCGTTGGTCTCGAGAAACTTGGCCATCGCCTCCTCTTCGGCGAGACTTTGCTGCAGAATGTCGGCGCATTCGGAATGACCCAGAGCCTTGGCCATAGCGATGGCGGTGCGGTACCCGGCAATCTCGTAATGCTCGACGCGCAGCCCGGAGCCGAGGTCAAAGGCCTCGAGGATTTCCGCCGACGGGTTTTCCTCGGACTTGAAAGACGCGTGCTCTTCCCGTAGGCCGATGGCCGCGTCGCAGCGCTCTGCCTTCGCCTTTTCACCGATGGATTCGAAGGCCTGCTCGAGGCGCTCGATCTGCGTTTTCGTTTCGCCGACGTGCTCCTCGATGCGCTGCTTGATCTCGGGGCTGTTGGTTTCACGCGCCAGCTTCTTGGTAGCCGTCAGAAAGCGGCGCTCGGCGTACAGCAAATCGCCGAGCTCGTGCTTGAGCAGCTCGATGGGTTTCGTCATCTTTGCCATGCGGTACTCCTGGTCTCTGGAATCGTCTTGATGAGCACAGTTCCGCCGTTGCAAGGAGCTTGCCCGGTTCGAGCGAGGTGAGACCCTTCACGGGCGAGTGGTGTACAGGAAGGCGACGGATACGTGGAAGGCAGGCTCCGCGGGTTGGATGCTTGCCAGCCACGTTTTCTTTTTTCGCGGCCCCTTGAACAACGGGCCGCGCCTCGTACGACGACGATCTACATGACATTCGACAGTTTTGGACTCTCCCCTCGCGTGTTGCAAGGGGTGCAGGATCTTGGTTTCTCAGAGCCCACGCCAGTTCAGCGCGAAGCACTTCCGCCAGGGCTCGAGGGGCGAGATGTGCTTGCTTCCGCGGTTACGGGTAGTGGCAAGACGGCGGCGTTCGCGCTGCCGATACTCGAGCGTTTTGCGGGCAGCAAGGGGCGCGGCCCGCGTGCGCTCATCCTC
>JBBSMO010000409.1:0-3383 GCA_038233155.1 Longimicrobiales bacterium | reverse complement strand
TCGAATTCACCGTCACCATCCTCTTCCCTTGGGACGCCGGGCGGAAGAAGTTCCGCGGCGAGCGCGTGCATTTTTTCTACGAACGTGAAGAACTGGCGGCATGATTCCTCCGCTGCAACGCCGACCTGGACCCCAACAGACCCGTGGCCGATTCCCTAGACGCGCGAGAGCGCCCTCCGTCCCCTGCCGCAGGAGATGCGGGTACACCAGCGGCCGTCGAGGGTCATCATTGGTGGCTCGGCCGGCACGCGACGCGCGTGTGGCAGCGTTTCCGGTCGCAGTGGTCTGCCGTGCCGCGCGCGCGGCGACGACGATTTCTGCTGGACCTCGCCGTGGGGCTCGGCCTCTGCATCGCTTTCGTGCTCGGGCTGGACCTGCTCGGGATGCATTGGGCTGGCGAGAGCGCCCTTCCCGGCGAGCGCGCGCTGCTGCAGCGTGTGATCGACATCTTGCCTGTTTCGCTGAGCGACGCTCTGTGGCTCGAAATTCCAGGACACTTCGTCTTCCTGCTTCCACTGCTGGGAACGGCCGCTTGGATTGCGGTTCGAAACGGACAACCGCTCCGGGCAGTGGCGCTGCTCGCCTCTTTTTTCCTGCTCGAACTGATCGTGTTCGCCGGGTGGTTCGGCTGGAGCCGCCCGCGCCCCGACCTCGTGCTGGATGGCGTCCTCGCCCCCGGCCTCCACTCGTTTCCGTCCGGCCACACCGCGCAGACCGTCTCCGCCTGGGGGCTGCTGGCATACCTTTGGGCGCAGGCATCCAAAAATATCGTGGAGCGCGCCCTCGCCGTCCTGCTCGTACTGTTGATTACCAGCGGCGTCGTGGCGGCGAGGCTGACGCTCGGTACCCACTGGCCGAGCGACATCGTAGCCGGCGCGCTGGTCGGCACCGTCTGGCTCGCCGTTCTGATCGTGGCGCTGCGGCGGGCAGAATCGGCCCGGCCGTAGATACGCCGGCCGCCGCCGCGCGGTCCGGAAGGCGGCTCACCCCGCGCAGCCGCGGGTCCTTGGCACTGGCCGGGCCGCCGCGTACTTTGCGGCAATCGAGTCGCTCTCTACCCGGACCCCGAAGCTCCAATGCCGCGTCTGCCCCTGCTCGTTCTCTGCTTTCTGCTCGCAGCCGCTCCCGCCGCCGCGCAGGAGGCGCCGCCGCCGGTCCGCGGCTTTCCCGCGAGCATGCTCGCCGATCAGGCGCAGCGCGAGCAGCGCCTGCGTGCGGTGCCGAGTGCCGACAGCCTGTCCGAACTGATGCGGCTGCTCAGCGAGGAGCCGCACGAGGCGGGGACCGAGCGGTCCAAGCGCGTAGCCGAAATCATCCGCGACCGCTTCCGCTCGTACGGGTTGGATGCGCGCATCGAACAGTTCGAGGCGCTGATGCCGCGCCCCGTATCGCGCACTCTCGAGCTGATAGCCCCGGAGCGGTACGTAGCCAAGCTGTCCGAGCCCGAGGTGCCCGGCGACAAAGATTCGGGAGATGCCGATCAGCTCCCGACCTACAACGCGTACTCGGCGGATGGCGACGTGACGGCCGAGCTGGTGTTCGTCAACTATGGCCTGCCCGAAGACTACGAAGTGCTGGATTCGCTCGGCATCGATGTGCGCGGCAAGATCGTGCTCGCCAAGTACGGGCGCTCCTGGAGAGGCATCAAGCCGAAGGTCGCGGCGGAGCACGGTGCCGTAGGTGCGATCATCTACTCGGACCCGGGGGATGACGGCTATTACGCGGGCGATGTGTACCCGGAGGGTCCGATGCGCCCATGGCGCGGCGTGCAGCGCGGCAGTGTGATGGACATGCCGACCTACCCGGGCGACCCGCTCACCCCAGGTTGGGCAGGAGAACGGGGCGGGCGCAAGCTCGAAATGGATGAAGTGACCACCTTGATGAAGATCCCCGTTCTGCCGATCTCATACGAGGACGCGCTGCCGCTGCTCAGCAATTTGGGCGGACCGGTCGCTCCGGAAGAATGGCGCGGTGCACTGCCGGTCACCTACCATTTAGGCGCGGGCCCGGCGCGGGTCCGCCTGGCACTCGAGTTCGACTGGGCCGTCCGGCCGGTTTACAATGTGATCGCGCGGGTGCCGGGCGCGGTGTGGCCGGACCAGTGGGTGATTCACGGCAATCACCACGACGCCTGGGTAAATGGAGCGAAAGATCCTATCTCGGGAATGGTCGCGCTGATGGAGGCGGGCCGCGGCCTTGGCGCGTTGCTCGAGACCGGCTGGCGCCCCGCGCGCACCATCATCCTGGCCGCGTGGGATGCGGAGGAGTGGGGGCTGATCGGCTCGACCGAGTGGGCCGAGAAGCACGCCCGCGAGTTGCGCGAAAAGACCGTTGCCTACATCAACAGCGATTCGAACGACCGCGGCTGGCTCGGCATCGGCGGCTCCCACTCGCTCGAGGAGTTCACCCGCGAGGTGGCGCGCGACATTCAGGACCCGCAACGCGGGATGAGCGTGCTGGACGCCTGGAAGGCGCGGCGGGCCGAGCGGGCGCAAACCTCGCCCGAGGCCGCGACGCCCGCGCCCGTCAACGAAGATTCCACCAACCTATCGCTCGAGGCGCGCTCGCTCGCCGCGGCCGGTGACCGCACCGCGCGGCTCGCGGCGATCGATACGACCTGGGAGATCAGCGCCTTGGGATCGGGCTCGGACTACACTGCCTTCATCGACCACCTCGGCCTGCCGGCGTTGAACATCTCGTACGGGGGTGACGGCTCGGACGGCATCTACCATTCCATCTACGATTCCTATGACTTCTACCGCCGCTTTGCGGATACCACCTTCCTGTACGGTGTAGCCGAGGCGCAGACACTCGGTACGACCATGCTGCGCTTAGCGGAGGCCCCCGTCCTCCCCTTCGAGTACCGGCGCGTTGCGCGTACGTACCGGGGCTATGTAGATGAGATCACCGAGGCCGCCGCCGCGAGCGAGCAGACGCGCGAGCTGGACCTCAGCGCCGTGAGCCAGGCCATCGCGCAGCTGGAGACCGCCGGCGAAGCGTACGAGACCACACTCGCCCGCCTCGATTCTCTGCCAGCCGACCGGGTGCGGGCGCGCCGCGGTGATCTCGCGCGGGTGAATACGGCGTTGTACCGGGCGGAGCAAGCGCTCAGCGACGAAGCCGGGCTGCCCGGCCGCTCCTGGTCCAGGCATCTGATCTACGCGCCCGGCTACTACACCGGCTACGGCGTCAAAACGATGCCCGGCATCCGCGAAGCGGTCGAGGACAAGCCCGATGGGGCAACCGCGCAGGCGCAGGCTGCCCGCGTCGCAACTGCCATCGAGCAGTACGCCGCGCAGATCGAACAGGCGACCGCGGGGCTCGAGCGGGCGCTGCGCTGACGAACGGGCGGCAAACAAGATCGCGCGATGTGACGGAACCGC
>JBBSMO010000408.1:0-3383 GCA_038233155.1 Longimicrobiales bacterium | reverse complement strand
CGGCGACTACACCCTGAACACCACGGCCCTCGTCCACGAGGCTTACCTTAAGCTGGTGGACGGAAAGAACGTGGGTTGGCGGGATCGGGCGCACTTTCTCAGTGTCTCAGCCCGGGCGATGCGCCACATACTGCTCAACTACGCCGAGCGTCAACAGGCCGCCAAACGGGGCGGCCATGTGACGCGGCTGCCGCTGGACTCGATTGAGCCATTCCAGGGTGCAAATCCTGTTTCCGAGGAGGCAGCCGAAGAGATTATCGCCCTTCATCAAGCGCTCGAGCGGCTCGAGCAGGTGAGCGGGCGCCAGGCACGCGTGGTGGAATGCCGATTCTTCGCGGGTCTCCCGATCCGGGAAACGGCCGAAGTACTCGGCGTCTCGCCGGCGACCGTGAAGCGCGATTGGACACTCGCCAGCGCCTGGCTCTTCCGCGAGATCAACCTGTCCCTCGAGATCGCATGATCCTTTCACGACCCTCGTTCCCAATCACCCAATTAGGGGGCGACCTGAGCGGAGAGGCCACGGCGCGCGAGCACGAAGGAACGAAATGAGCGATTCTCGTTGGCGGCAGATCGAGGAGCTCTTCACGGAAGCTCTGGATCTCTCTGCCACAGAGCGTGCGGCGTTCCTGGAAGCGGTCTGCGATGAGGACGAATCGCTGTGGTCGGAGCTCGAATCACTCTTGTGCGCCGCCGGCGAGGCCGAAGACTACTTCGACACTCTCTCGCGCAAAGCCGGCATTCCGCAACCAGACTCGTCCCCGGTCCTGGAGTTCGACGGCAAGTCCATCGGCGCATACCGGCTCGTGCGCCTGCTGGGCCGCGGGGGAATGGGAGCGGTATTCCTCGCCGAACGTGACGACGGCCAATTCGAAAAGCGCGTCGCGGTGAAGCTTCTCCCGCTGGGGATGGCGACTGCGGAGGCAGAGCGGCGCTTCTTTGCCGAGCGGCGGCTGCTAGCCGCTCTCGAGCACCCCAACATCGCCCGCCTGCTCGACGGCGGCATCACTGAGGATGGAACTCCGTACTTCGTAATGGAGTTGGTCGAGGGGCTGCGAATCGACGAGCATTGTAGCGGCCAGCAGTGCTCGGTCGAGGAGCGCCTCGAGCTCTTCCTGCAGGTGCTCGATGCGGTCGAATACGCCCACCGCCATTCGGTCGTGCACCGGGATCTCAAACCGGCCAACATCCTCGTTAGCGATGAGGGCCGCGTGAAGCTGCTCGACTTCGGTGTTGCCAAGCTGCTCGATACCGCGGATGGGGGAAGCCCGACCACGCTCACCCGCTTGGGCGGCCGGCCATTGACGCCGCGTTACGCGAGTCCGGAGCAACTCGATGGCGAGCCGGTGAGCCCTGCGACAGACGTTTACGCGCTCGGCGTCCTGCTCTACGAGTTGCTGACCGGCACTCCACCCTACGAACTCGAGGGGCTTTCGACGGAACAGATGCGGCAGATCGTCCTCCAGTTGGACCCGGAGCCCCCCAGCCATCGGATGCTTAAGAATGCAACCAACGGCTCTGCACCGCGGCTGAGCCGCCGCACGGCGGGGGATCTCGACAACATCGTTTTTACCGCACTGCGGAAGAAGCCGCAGCACCGGTACCCGACCGCCGCCGCGTTGCGGGACGACATTCAGCGTCACCTGGAGGCCCGCCCAATCCGGGCTCGCGGCGCGTCCCGCACCCGCCGCACCCGCCGCTTTCTGATGCGGCACCGTCTCGCCGGGTCAGTTTCCGCGGCCGCCGGTCTGATAGCCCTCGCTCTGGCCGCCTGGCCATCCAAACCACCGGTCCCGATTCTCGCCGTCGGCGCGATCGAAAATCGCACCGGCTCCGACTTTCCAGGCTCAGAGGGCCTCTCCGATCTCTTGGCGGCGGACCTGGCGGCGCTTTCAGGACTCCAGGTAGTCAGCAGTGAGCGCATGCACGAGGTGCGCGCACAGCTCGGTATCGCCAGTCCCTCCGGCATGCAAGCTGTCGCGGGGGGGGCGGGAGCCGAGGAGCTGGTTGAGGGCAGCCTGTATCGACGTGCGGGCGGGGGGCTGCGCCTGGCGCTCCGGCGGGTGGACGTGCGCACGGGTGTCATCCGGAGTTTGCGACCGGTCGAGGGAGATGAGGTGCCGGATCTGATCCGAGCCGCACTGGCGGGGATCGCCGGTGAGTTGAAGGTCGCATATCAGCCGCAAACCGCGAGTGCGAGCGCTGGCCGGTCGCTGGTCGCCCGTCGATTTTACGACCAGGGGCTTCGCGCATTTTACGAGACTGACGTTTCTGCAGCGGATCGGCTCTTCACCGCGGCCCTCGCTGAAGATTCCACTGTCGCCATGGCTGCCTACTACCTGTGGCGCACGAGGTCAGGCATGGGGGTTTCGCAGCGGGGCGATACGACACTCACCCGGTTGGTTCGGCTCGCGGAGCGTGCTCCAGACCGCGAGCGGCTCCTAATTCGTGCAGCCTGGGCACGGGCTCTCCAGGACCCCGCGTACTTTGCCATTGCCGATTCGCTCGCGGCCCGCTACCCGCTCGAGCCGGACGGGCCGCTTCTGCTGGGAAGCGCAGCCGTTTCGCGCGGCAATTTCCTGGGAGCGATTCCGCACTTCCGCCGCGTGATCCGGATGGATTCGCTCGGCCTGCGGGGCACAAGCGCCCACTGCCGCGCATGCGACGGCTTCGGCGCCATCATCAATGCCTACGCTCTCGCGGATTCGGTCGCGGCGGCCGAACGCACTGCGCGGGAGTGGATCGTGCTCCAGCCCGCCTCGGCCCGCGCCTGGATAAAGCTGTCGGATGTCCTTCTCGTTCAGGGTCATTACGGCGAAGCATTGGCGGCTCGCCACCAAGCGGCTTCTTTCGGCGCGGCGACAGCGGTGGACCCGATCTTTCGAGCCCGCCTCGCCCTGCGGGCGGGGAATTGGAAGACCGCCGGCCGGCTGCTAGACGAGGTGATCGCGGGCAGCTCTCCGCGGCTGCAGCGGGATGCGCTCTGGTGGCAAGCGATCAACCTGCGCGAGCAGGGACGGTTCAGCGAGGCACTGGCCTCCGCCCGGCGCTACCGCGGCATGGTGGAGGAAGAGCGCGCGGGTCGCGATGAGGGGCCGCCCTATAGTGCAGTAATCGAGGCGCAGGTGCTGCTGGAGCTGGGACAACCGCGTCAAGCGGCGGCGCTGTTCGACTCGGTCGCCATCGCCTCGGTCGCACCCGAATCCCGCGGCTGGACCGCACGTGCGCGTGCTTGGGCGTACACTCACGAAGCCACCGCGCTCGCCGCCGCGGGCGATACGGCCGCGCTGGTTCCGCTGGCGCGGCGCGTCCGCAGGGTAGCGAGCGAGAGCGGTTTCGGCCGGGATTGGCGGCTCCACCACTATATCCGCGGGTTGCTCCTGGCG
>JBBSMO010000407.1:0-3386 GCA_038233155.1 Longimicrobiales bacterium | reverse complement strand
CATCCGCCTCGCCACCCGTCTCGATTTCTCGATTGCGAATTTCCGACAGCAGCGTGGTCAGCACGGTCGTGCGCAGCTTCTCACGTTCCTTGCGGGCCGTATTGAGGTCGGTGCGGATCTGCTCTTTCAGGTTCATACCAGATAATGGTTCAGAAAGGTGGGAGCGGTGTAGCTCTGCCGGGCTGCGGGACGCCGGAAGATTCAGTCCTCTGCCGGAACCCGGCGGCCGCGTATCATCCTCGGTTTGATCGAAGCGAAAGCAAAGCGAGCGCGGCGGAGATACCCGCCGCGCTCGCTTTGCAGAACGCCGAACTCCGGTAGGCGGAGTCTGTTACGGGACGTCGTCGCCCGGGTTCGCATCCACAGGGAGGTCGGCTTCCTCGAGGCGGCGTTCGACGCCCGGTTTGAGGCCGTCGCCCACGCGCGCATCGGGGTTGGTCTGCTGCGGCTGCCGGTCCATGGTGTAGGGGCCGCCATCTTGGTACGGCGACTGGTTGTCGAGCTCGTCGGGGCGGAAGTCCGGTTGTTTGCCAGGCCGCGGGTCTTCCGGCCGCACGGTGGTGTTGCTATTCTTGGCGGCCAAGTCTTCTCTGCCCCACTCATCAATGTCTGCCCGCCGTAGCGCACGCTCTGTCATGTGCTGCGAATCGTCGGGGCGGTCCGGCTCCGTCTCGGCGCCCTGCCGCATACGCCCCATCCCGCTGGTGCGGCCTTCCCACTGCGATTCACTGAGGGACGGATCTTGGTTCGCGAGCCGGCGGCGGTTCTCCGCGAGGTGCCGGACCTCTTCCTCGAGCTCCATCCGGTCGACTACTGTGACTACACCCTGAATGCGCTGGGCAACGTGCACCGCCCGGTCCGCTTCCTCTTCCGTCCACACCGAACCGGACAACTCGACGATGCCGCGGCCGAGGGCGCCTACGTCTATGCCGCGCCCGGAGAGCAGTTCGTCCTCTAGAAAGGCATCCAGAACCGCATCTTCCAAACGCGTCAGCTCCGCCTGCTCGCCCACCAGCCGGTACTGCTGAGAAGGTCCTGAACCCGCGGAGCGGGCTCGCTCGCGCAGGTCGCTCCCCAGCCGTTGCAGCGGCCGGCGGCTGCCCCGTCCGGCAATCACCAGCCCGACGGCCAACCCCCCCAACGCACCCAGCACGAAAGGCAGCGCAGCGTGCATGTAATCCGGCTCGTCCCTTTCAAGCAGCCACATAGATCTATCCCCTCTGAGCGTCGTTGATTCCGGCGGCAGACCGATGCCTTCAACCACCCGGCGTAAGGGCGGCGGGGGTGCAATTCGCGTTCCATGCACGGGCGGACAATCCCCGATTTCGGATTTTGGATTTTGATGGGTGGGATCCGCGTTCCCTGCCATCATCTCATCAAGCGATCAACGGATACGGGCCTGACGGCGGTGTCGGACACCCCGTGCTGCCCGAACCCCATTCAAAATCCAAACTCAAGAATTCAGAATTGCAGTACCGGCGGTTTGCTCTGGCGCTCCCGCTCCTTGCGTTCGCGGGTGGCGCGGGTGCGCTCCTTGAAGTTGTCACGCTGCGCGCGCACCGCCTCGTCACGGGCGATCTCATCCCGCGTGCGCGTCTCCTCCTCCGCCGCGCGCTTCTTCTCGCCGTCCCCGCCGTCCAGGGCATGGGCGTTGCCGGGCAACTGAATGCCGCCGAGGTAGATCTTGCCGTCGTCCGCGCCCCACTTTCTGCCGTTCTTGTCGGTGTATGTCCAATCCTTGGCCCTGCGCTCCCTTTCCACCAGCACGCCGATGCTGTCGTTATAGGCGTCGATGCGGCTCTGGAGATGAGCCATGTAGCGCGCGTGCAATTGTTCGGCGGTGGGCTCCGGCGGGGGCGGCAGCTCGCGGGGGGCGATATAGAGGCGGCGGTCGCGGAAGCCGGGGCGCAACGCGTCTTCGCCGCCGCTAGACGGTGCCGCCGGAGATGCTACGGCGGGTGCGCTGGTTCGCGGCGCCTGCGCGGCGGCGGCAGGGGGGGCGGGTGGCGCTCTCGTCGGGCGGAGGGGGGGGCGCCGGGCTGCGGGTGCGGCATCAGCGGGCGAGGCAGTAGCGGGCGCGGGCCCGGCGGCGCCTCGACTCGCTACCGGTGCGAGCTCGACCCCCCGCAGCCCCGGTGCTTCAACGGGGTCGAAAGGGGTATCGGTCGCGCCCGGCGGCGCGCCGACGCGCAGAAATGCGGGGGACAGCACCAGGACCACGAGGTGAACGACGACCGATGCCGCGAGTGACCAGCGCAACGCGCGGCCGTACGCCCGGTCCTGCTCCCGCCGCGGAACCGGCTTGGCGGCGCGCGGGCGCGCCGGTGGCGGAGCAGGAGTTCGCGCCGGAGCGGGCGGAGGGGCGAGCGTCGGGGTCATTCGAGTCGTACAGCACCGCGCCGCGTGCGGTTCCTTGTCAGCCGGCCGCCTGCAGCACGCGCCCCATTCGCGCCGTTGCCTCCCGCAGCCGCTCTTCGGGCACGGTGAGGGCGATGCGGAAGAAGCCTTCACCGCCCGCGCCGAGCGCACGGCCGGGGAGCACGGCTACCCCCTGCTCGAGCAAGAGCTGCCGGGCAAACGCTTCCGACCCGGTCCCGTCCGGCAGCGGTACCCACAGGTACATGGTCGCCTTCGGCAGGTCGATCTCGAAGCCCGCATCAGCCAAGGTAGCAGCCGCGGCGTCTCGTCTCTCGCGAAAGATGGCGAGGTTGCTGGGGAGCCATTCGTCCCGCGCCCGCAGCGCGGCCGTTGCCGCGTGCTGAATGGTGAACGGAACCCCCGTGTCACAAAAGGTCTTGACGCGAGTGAGCGCTCGCACCAGATCGGCGTTCCCCGCCGCCCAGCCCACGCGCCACCCGGTCATGTTGTAGGTTTTCGACAGCGAATGAAACTCGATCGCCACCTCCCGCGCCCCCGGAATCTCGAAAATCGACGGCGGTTGATAGCCGTCGTACGCCACTTCCGAATAGGCGTTGTCATACGCCAGGACGATCTCATGGTCGCGGCAGAACCGGACCACATCCTCCAAGTACTCCCGCGGTGCCAACGCGGTTGTAGGATTGTTCGGGTAATTTAGATGCAGGATCTTGGCGCGCCGGACCACTTCCGCCGGCAGATCGCGAACGGGGATGAGAAAATCGTTGTCGCGCCGCAGCGGCACCAGAAAGGGCTCGCCGCCCGCGAACAGCGTCCCGCCAAGATAAGCTTGGTAGCCGGGGTCAGGAATGATCGCGACGTCGCCGGGGTCCATCAAGGCAAAGGGCAGATGAAAGATGCCCTCTTTCGAGCCGATCAACGGCAGGATCTCCTCGAACGGATCGAGTCGGACCCCGAACCGCGCCGCCATGAACCCCGCGATCTCCTCCCGAAGCGACACTAGGCCAAGT
>JBBSMO010000406.1:0-3389 GCA_038233155.1 Longimicrobiales bacterium | reverse complement strand
TACGAGCCAGTAGCCGGCGAGACCTTTCAGGTGATCGTCTCGAATCCGCCGTACATCGCGTACGGCGAGCGGGCGGAGCTGGCGCCGCAGGTGCGCGACTGGGAGCCGGAAGCGGCGCTCTTTGCGGGGCCCGGCGGGCTGGAAGTAATAGAGGAGTTGATCGCGGGTGCTCCCGCGCACCTCGATCCAGGGGGGCCGCTGGCGCTCGAAATAGGCGCGACGCAGGGAGAGGCGGCTTCAGCGCTGATCGCCGCGACCGGCGGCTTCGAAGCCGCCCGGGTCGAGCGCGACTACGCAGGGCGCGACCGCATCGTTCTGGCGATTCGCTCTGGCGGCTGAGGTGATTGCCGGCGGAACATCCTACGTTCTTTATTTATTCGCGGCGACCAGGGGGAGGAGGCAGACATGGAGGCGATCAACGAACGGGCCCGGGAGGTTGGCCGCTTGCTGGCACAGACGGATGAATACCGCGCCTTGAAGCGCGCCAACGAAGAGATCGGCGACGACCGCGAAACCGTGACGCTGCTGAACCGTGCCGGAGAGCTGCAGGAAAGCCTCGCGCAGGTGCTCCGCGGCGGCGGCGCACCGACGCAGGAGCAGCAGGACGAATACGAGGGGGTGCTGTCGGAGCTCGAGCGGCGCTCCGCCTACCAGCGAGTGGTCGCCTCGCAAGCGAATTTCGACCGCCTGATGATGCGGGTGAATGAAGAAATCGCCCGCGGCATACAATCGGGTGAGGAGAGCCGGATCATTCTGTCCTCCTGATGGCCGCCACGGAGCCGCTGATCGTGCGTTCCAAAGCGGTGGAAGAGGCAACGATCCGCGCTCTTTCGCCGGTAACGCGGCGGCTCGTTGCTGCCCGGGTGCACCCGAACATCATCACCACCGTTGGCTTCGCCGTTACCGTATTCGCTGGCTTCGCTTTCGATCAGCAATGGGTTCGACTCGCTGGCTTTCTTGTGCTCCTCGGCGGGGTTTTCGACATCTTCGACGGGCGCGTCGCGCGCGAGACGGGGTTAGCCTCTACCTTCGGCTCCTTCTACGATTCGACGCTCGACCGCATCTCCGAAATTGTCGTCTTCATCGGCCTGCTCTCGCTGTACAACGACTATCGTTCCGGGGTGGGCGATGTCGGCATGATCTACACGGTCACCCTCGCGCTCGCCGGCTCGCTCATGGTTTCCTACACCCGTGCCCGGGCCGAAGGCCTCGGCCTCGACTGCAAAGTCGGGCTCATGCAGCGCCCCGAGCGTATCGTGCTGATCGGCCTCTCCGCGCTGCTGTTCGGCTCAATGTGGGACGGGCTCGCGCTGAAGCTGGTTCTGATTGCGATGGCAGTGCTCACCAACTTCACCGCGTTCCAGCGCATCGTCTGGATCTACCGCCACACTCGCCCAGACGGAGAGCCCCAACATCCCTGGGCACCCAATTTTCCCTTGTCTTCCTCTTCAAAGGCTGAAAAACGTTGAATCTTCCGGACCGTTCGCCCCCCGCGCCCGCCGAGGGCAAGCTCGGCATTCTGCTGCCGGGGCTCGGCGCTGTCTCGACTACTCTGATCGCCGGCGTCGAACTCGCGCGGCGCCAGCTCGCCACTCCCATCGGAAGTCTCACGCAGATGGGCACCATCCGCCTGGGCAAGCGAACGGAAGGGCGGAGCCCGAAGATCTCGGACTTCGTGCCGCTCGCCAATCTTGACGACCTCGTCTTCGGCGCCTGGGATCCCATTCCGGATGATGCCTGCGCTTCTGCCCTCAACGCCGGCGTCCTGAACCGCTACGAGCACGTTGAGCCGATCTCCGATTTTCTAGGCGGCATCGAGCCGATGGCCGCGGCGTTCGACCGCAATTACGTCAAGAAGCTGGATGGTGAGAACGTCAAGCCCGGGCGGAGCAAACGCGATTGGGCGGAAGGGTTGCGCGAGGACATCCGCCGGTTTCGCAAGGAGAACGAATGTCAGAGGCTGGTGATGGTCTGGTGCGGCTCTACCGAGATTTTCATTCGCCCGGCGGAAATCCACCAGTCTCTGCCGGCGTTCGAGAAGGCGATCGATGCGAATGATGAGGGTGTCGCGCCGAGCATGCTGTACGCCTATGCCGCGCTCATGGAGGGGGTGCCCTACGCGAATGGCGCGCCGAACCTCTCGGTAGATTTCCCGGCGATGCTCGACCTCGCGCGCGAGCGCGAGGTGCCCGTGGCCGGCAAGGATTTCAAGACCGGGCAGACGTTGATGAAGACCATTATCGCGCCCGGGCTGAAGGCGCGGATGCTGGGGCTCGACGGGTGGTTCTCGACCAACATCCTCGGCAACCGTGATGGCGAGGTGCTAGATGACCCCGACTCGTTCAAGACCAAGGAAGAGTCGAAGCTCTCCGTGCTCGAGTACATCCTCCAGCCCGATCTCTACCCCGAGCTGTACAAGGACTACTACCACAAAGTCCGCATCAACTACTACCCGCCGCGCGGGGACGCCAAGGAAGGCTGGGACAACATCGACATCCGCGGCTGGCTCGGCTACCCGATGCAAATCAAGGTAGATTTCTTGTGCCGCGACTCGATCTTGGCCGCGCCCATCGTGCTGGATCTCGCTCTCTTCCTCGACCTGGCGGCGCGCACCGGAATGCACGGGATACAGGAGTGGCTTTCGTTCTACCTGAAGAGCCCGATGCACGCCGAGGGGATCTACCCCGAGCACGATCTGTTCATCCAGCAGACCAAGCTGAAGAACACCCTGCGCTGGATGATGGGCGAAGACCAGATCACGCACCTGGGCCTCGAATACTACGCGCAGCCGGGTAGCTGAACCGCTCTCCTCGCTGCGAACACGGGGGTGGGCACAGCCGCTCCGTTTCTGACGCTGTCAGCCCCGGGCGAAGCTCAAAGCCGCGTGCAGGGCTCTGTGTTTCGCGCCGTTGCCGCCCGTGCCAGCAGCGAGCCGGCCGCGCTAGAGCTGCTGGACGCCACCCGCCGCAAGCATCACGATGCCTCTCATCACTGTTCCGCCTGGCGGCTGCACGACGGGCCGTGGCGTGCGAATGATGACGGCGAGCCATCCGGCAGCGCCGGCGCCCCCATCCTGCAGGCGATCGACGGTGCGGCAGTGGAGAACGTCTGCGTCATTGTCACCCGCTACTTCGGCGGGACCAAGCTGGGCATAGGCGGACTCGTCCGGGCCTACGGCGGGGTTGCAGCAGAGGCGCTCGCCGCCGCGACCCAAGCGGAGGCGATTCCCTCGGCGCAGCTGCGGATCTGCTACCCCTATGCAACCACTGGCGTGGTCATGCGCGCCATAGAGGCCGCCGGAGCGTCCGCTATCGAGACCGGCTTCTCGGCCGGCGGCGCCGCCGGTGAGCTACAGCTCGCCTTGCCCTTGCCGCGGGTGGCGGAGCTTG
>JBBSMO010000405.1:0-3391 GCA_038233155.1 Longimicrobiales bacterium | reverse complement strand
TGTGCCCTCGCCTGGGTAGCGGACGAGGAGCTGCCGGGCGCGGGCGAGATCGTCGCGCGAGGTGGCGCCGGGCTCCAGCTCCACGTACACACCGAGTGTGCCCGTCTCGTGCAGCTCCGCCAGCCGCACCACGCTGTCGAGGAAGATCGGCGGGTCCTCCTCGTCCCGCTCCCGGCCGGAGACGGCGCCGCGGATCAGCACCGGCGCGTCCTGCTGCAACACGTCCTTGAACTTCGCCCACGCATCGCCGAAGGCGAGCACCGTTGCGGTGCCGTGGAAGTCCTCCACAGTGATGCGCCCCCACTCCGACGCGTCGCGCTTTGAGACCTGCCGCGCCGCTTCTGTGACCACGCACGCCAGCTCGATCTTCTGGTCCCGGCTCGCCTTCAGCGTGGCAGTGTTCGCCTGTGGCTCGAAGAGCGAAACTTCGTCGCGGAAGTGGTTCAGCGGGTGGCCGGAGATGAAGAAGCCCAGGATCTCCTTTTCCCGCGTGAGGCGCTCCGCGTCCGTCCAGCGGGGGACGGATGGCAGCGCTGGCGGTTGCATCAGCAAGGGTGCAGAGCCGTCGGACGCGCCGCCGAGTAGCGCGTCGAACATGCTCTCCTGTGCACTCTCCCGCTCCTTCTGCACCGTCTGCGCCGCGGCGAAGGCGGCGTCGAGTCCGGCAAGGAGCTGGGCGCGTCCCTCCTCCGCGAAGCCGTCCAGCGCGCCGGCGCCGATCAGTGCCTCCAGCACGCGCTTGTTGCACAGGCGCAGGTCGATGCGGACGAGGAGATCGAACATCGAAGTGAAGGGGCCCTCGGCCTCGCGCGCGGCGAGGATGGAGCGGACAGCGCCTTCGCCGACGCCGCGGATGGCGCCCAGCCCGAAGCGGATCTCGCCCACGTCGTCGCCGATGACGGTGAACTTCCAGTTGGACTCGTTCACGTGCGGTGGGAGCACCGCCACGCCCTCGCGCCCGACGCGCGGCAGGTACTTGCCCATTTCGCGACACTGCGCGATGTAGGCGACCACGTCGTCGATCTTGTCCACGACGCTGCTCATCAGCGCGGCCATGAACTCCGCCGGGTAGTGGCACTTGAGCCACGCGGTCTGGTACGCGAGCAGCCCGTACGCCGCGGAGTGCGACTTGTTGAAGCCGTAGCGCCCGAACGCCTCAATCTGCTCCGCCAGTTCATGAATCAAACGGCGGTCATGGCCCTTGTCATTCACCGCGCGCTCCACGAAGCCGCCCAGCTCCTTCCGGATCAGTTCCGCGTCCTTTTTCCCTACCGCTTTGCGCAGCACGTCCGCTTCGGCGAGCGAGAAGCCAGCGAGGATCTGCGCGATCCGCATCACCTGCTCCTGGTACACGATCACGCCGTACGTCGGCTCCAGCACCTCTACCAGCGATTCGTGCGGATATTTGACCTGCTCCTGACCCAGCTTGCGGCGGATGTACACCGTATCCATGCCCATGTCCAGCGGGCCGGGGCGGAGCAGCGCGTTCGCGGCGATCAGGTCGTCGAAGCGGTCGGCCTTCATCTGCCGTAGCTTTTCCGTAGCCAGCGACGATTCGAACTGGAACACGCCGCTGGTGCCGCCGCGCGCGAGCATCTGATAAACAGCCGGGTCGTCCAGCGGGATGTCTTCCGGCCGCGCGTACTCGACCTCCGTAGTCGGGTGGCGGAGCGCGCCGTAGCGGCGGCGGATGTCCACCACGGCGTCGTGAATCACCGTCAGCGTTTTCAGCCCCAGGAAATCCATCTTCAACATGCCCGCCTTCTCGAGGCAGTTCATGTCGTACTGCGTGACGATGATCGATTCGCCGTTGCCACCCGCGCCCTTGCTGCTCTGCGTGCAGATCGGCACGTACTCGTCCAGCGGCCCCGGCGCGATCACGACGCCGGCGGCGTGCACGCTCGAGTGGCGGCTGAGCCCCTCGAGCGTTGCCGAGTAGTCCATCAACTGGCGGTAGCGATCTTCCTTTTCGTACAGATCGCGGACCTCGGGGATCTGCTCGCGCGCCTCCTCGACGGAGAGCGAGTACGCGGGTCCGTTGGGGATCAGCTTGGCGAGGCGGTCCGTTTCCGCCGGCAGAAAGCCGAGCGTGCGGCCGACATCTTTGATCACCGCGCGCGACTTCATCGTCCCGAAGGTGATGATCTGGCCGACCGCGTCGCGCCCGTACTTTTCGCGCACGTACTCGATCACCTCGCCGCGGCGCTCGAAGCAGAAGTCCACGTCGATGTCCGGCATCGAGACGCGCTCCGGGTTCAGGAAGCGCTCGAAGAGCAGGTCGAACCGGATCGGGCAGATGTCGGTGAGGCCGGTGCAGAAGGCCACGATCGACCCCGCCGCCGACCCACGCCCCGGCCCCACGGGGATGCCGTGCTCGCGTGCCCAGCGGATAAAGTCCGCAGTGATCAGTAAGTATCCGGCGTAGCCGAGCTTGGGATCGTTGATCACGCCCAGCTCGTACTCGACCCGCTCGACGATCTCCGGCGGGAGCGCGCCGCGCGGATCGGCGCCCTCGGGTGCGTCGGCGGCGTACCGCTCGACGGCGCCGCGCCAGACCCAGTCGCTCAGCATCTCCGCCTCCGTGGCGAAGCCCGCATCGACGGGGAACTCGGGGACGTAGTACTTCTTTTCAAAGACGAGGTCGGTTTCGTCCGCGATGCGCAGCGTGTTTTCGAGCACGTCCGGGCGGTCCGGAAAGCGCTCCGCCATCTCCGGCGCGCTCTTGAAGTAGAGCTGGTCGTCGTACTTCATGCGGTTCTGGTCGCCGAAGTCCTTGCCGAGCCCGATGCAAAGCAGGACGTCGTGCGCCTGGTGGTCTTCCGCCTTGAGGAAGTGCGCGTCGTTGGTCGCGACCACCGGCAGCCCCAGCTCATCGGCCAGCTTGAAGACGCGCCGATTCAATTCGCTCTGCCCGTCCGAATCGTGGCCCTGCACCTCGAGGTAGTAGCGGCCGTCGAACAATTCCGCGTACCAGGCGGCCGCTTCGCGCGCCGCGTCCCAGCGGTCTTCCAGCAGGTGCTGCGCGACCTCGCCCGCGAGGCAGGCGCTCGAGACGATCAATCCTTCCGAGTGCCGGGCCAGCACCTCGCGGTCTATGCGCGGCTTCGAGTAGAACCCCTCCGTGTAGCCGAGCGAGGTCAGTTTGGTCAGGTTTTTGTAGCCCTGCAGGTCGCGCGCGAGCAGGACCAGGTGGTAGTAGCCCTTTTCGCCCTTGGCCTTGCTGCGCTCGTGGCGGGAGCCCGTCGCGACATACGCCTCCATCCCAACGATCGGCTTGATCCCCGCCTTCTTCGCCTGCTCCTGGAAGGTCCACGCGCCGAACATGGAGCCGTGATCGGTGAGCGCGAGCGCCGGCTGCTCGAAGCTCTGGGCGCGGCGGATCAGATCGCCG
>JBBSMO010000404.1:0-3401 GCA_038233155.1 Longimicrobiales bacterium | reverse complement strand
CTCCGGAGGGCAGATCCGACGTGTGCCACAGATACAGCAATCCCGAGCCGCAGGAGCCGCGACATAGATCCTCAGCTTCTTCCAGCATCGAGAGAAGCGCGGGATCGAGTCGAGAATCGACGTGGCCGGAGTCCGTACTGATGAGAACGAATTGGGCATCGAAGCGGCTGCGTATGCTCAGTGGGGTGGGCAGGATTGGAGCACCCGCTTGGAAATCAGCTGCATTGTCGGAGTCGCCTCCCGATCGCGAGTGTTGGCGATTTGGACGAGCACCGGGCTCAATGACGAAATCGGCACGCCCCAGATAGTAGAGCGTGTGCAGCGGATCCGACGTGCCCAACGGGAGCTTTCGGAGCTCTGGTCTTGCCGCGACGATCTCCGCCATTCTCCGCCATTCGTTTTCCTGACCTTGGGAAACCGTTTTCCATCCTCGAACGAGTGCGGGAGTTGTGACGACCAAGAACAGCGAGACGACAGCGACGGAGGACGACGCTAAAACGTGCCGCGTGCGCGCTCCCAACCCGAGCTGAGTCAGCTGGTTCGACATCCATTCGCGGATCGCCTGCGCCGCGCTCGCGGCTGCGAGCGCGGCAGCCGCAAAGAGCGCTGGCACCGCGAGCAGGATGAACCGCTGCCCTTTCCACGGCAGGATGAAGCTGTGTGCGACGAACGGTACGATAAACCAGGTGAAGAGGTAGAGCGTCAGACGTGGGCGCGACACGCCGAGTGTTAAAAAGATCAGCGGCGCACAAGCGAAGAGGACCGGAAACGACCAGAACAACGCCCTCGCATAAGTGAGCGAACTCCGCGTGCCGGCCACCTGAGCCCAGTCGGGAACGCGCTGCGAAAGCCGCACGACGCGCCAGATCAGCTCTGGTTGCACCAGAAAAAGCAGGAGCACCGCTGCGGCCAACCCCACTGTCATTTGCACTGGCGCACTCGTCCGCCACGTACCCGCTCCGCGGGCGCGCTGATCCGCCGCGGCGGCAAAGACGATGCAAACTATCCATCCCGCGGCAACGGACAGTGTCACGATCTGAACGCGGGTGGCGAGCGCCAGCGCCAAAATGGTGACCGCCATCCAAAGCCATTGTCTCAAGAACTCCTTTCCCCCGGGGCGCTCCCGTGTTCCCGCTCGAGCCAGCGCTCGCCACCCGGTGTACAACGCGATCAGCCCGAAGGCCAATTGGTAAGTATAGAAGCGTACAGTCCGGCTCTGCTCAATCGCTTCCGGATACACCGCCAACAGAAATGTTCCCCAGAATGCGGTCCACCCTCCACCCAACGCCCACAGAACGGCGGCGAACAAGCAGAGGTCGACGATGCCAAAAAGGGCGCTCGGCAGGCGCGCAGATGCTTCGCCGGGACCCAACCTCTCCGTGGCCACCGCGACGAGACGCGTGATATCGATCCCGCGCGTGTAGAGCGACCCCGATGGCAGCCGCGGGCCCTCACCTTGGCGTAGCGACTCTGCCGCGTACACGTGAAAAAGCTCATCAGGGCCGAAGTCGTCACGGCCGAGGTGCGCCAGCCTCAAATAGCCCCCCATCAGAAGCACGAGCAGGACCAGCGAAAAAGCAGGCCAGTTCTTCTTCACAGGTCAGTGAATTCCTGTACTCGGTAGGTAGGCCTCTTCTGGACGTGTACGTGCACGATGATCTCACCGATTAAGCCAAGCGCGATGGCTTGGGCGCCCAAGACGAAGAGCAACACCCCGAGCAGCAAAAGTGGTCGGTCGGCGATCCCTTCGGCTCCGGCGAGTCGCTGCACGAGCAGAATCAGCAGGATAACGCCGCCGACGACGGACAGCGCGCTGCCGATCAGCCCGAAGAACCGGAGCGGCTTTTCGGTGAACCGTACGAGGAAGAACAGTCCCAGAATGTCGATGAGGCGCCGGAGGTACGTGCCCGGACTGTAAATCCGGGAAGATACATCCTTCGGGTGCTGCGACGCATCCATCTCGACCACCGCATACCCCTCCCGCGCGGCGAGTAGCGGCAGAAAACGGAAGAAGTCGCCGTACAGAGGGATCTCTTCCAAGAGCTGGGGTCGCATCGCTCGCACGCCACAGGCGACATCGTTGACCCGCTGATGCGTCATTCCCGCGAGAAGCGAATGGAATCCGCGGTTCTGGAGACGATTGACCCACGAATCGTGGCGCGGCCAGCGGCGGGCCACTACCAAATCAGCGCCGGCGACCACCCGATCTACGAGCCCGGGGAGCGCTTCGGCCGTGACCCGATGGTACGCGGGCAAGGTGAGGAGGATCTCTCCGCGCGCTCGTGCGCCTGCGGTGCGCACGAGTGCTCCTTCTCCGAGAAGCTGTCCGGTCTCCAGCAACCGGACCGGGTCACCGCGTCCCATGAGACCGGCAACGGCCGCTTTGCTGCCCGCATTCCAGCCAGAGGAGACAAAGAGAAACTCGTAGGACAGGCCCGACTCTCGCAGTGGAGAGGCGTACTCTACGTACAGGTCGGCAAGCGGCTCGGGGCGCTCCGTCACCGGGACGATCACAGATACCTGGATCAGACCAGGGATTCGGTCAACCGTGGCTTTGGTGGGGGCGGCGCGCCCAGAGCTGCGGATCATAAACGCGTTTCGTGCACCAAGTGGGGGAGTTCGGGATTTTCCGTGCGCTCTCTCCGCAAAGCCGTTTCGCCGATCAGACCCAACATCAGTAGGAACGCCGCTAGCTGGAACCACAACAGCGCCGCTCCAGGCAGCACGTACGCGTCGGCCATTTGTCGCCTCAACTCCAGGATGGCGATCACGCTCATCAGCGTGAAGACTCCTCCGACGACCGCCGACCACAATGCTCCCACCGCGAAGAGCGCCAGGGGCCGGTCGCGGAAGGAGCGGATCATCTTGATCACCAGCAGGTCAGCGAGCACCCGAACGATCCGTGACAAGCCATACTTGCTTTCACCGTAGCGCCGGGCATGATGCCGCACCGGAATTTCAGCAATGCGAGCCGCTGCCGTGGCCGCTGCCACGGCGGGTATGAAGCGATGCATCTCCGAGTAGAGCCGCATCCGGGCCAGCAATTCGCGGCGGTAGGCCTTGAGCGAGCAACCGTTGTCCCGAATCGAGACTCCAGTAATCCACCGTATCAGACGATTTGCCGCCCAGGACGGCACCTTGCGGGTGAACAGCTTGTCCTGCCGATCCACCCGATAACCCGCCACCAAGTCGTAGCCCTCGCCGAGCTTCGTGACCAGCCGAGGGATGTCACACGGATCGTTCTGCAGGTCTCCGTCCATGCTCACCACCACCTCGCCGCGCGCCTGGTCGAAGCCCGCCTGCATGGCCGCGGTCTGCCCGTAGTTCCGCGCGAGCGAAACCACGCGGATGCGGGGGTCCGCGGCGGATGCCGATTTCGCGCGGGGGACCGTGCGGTCGCT
>JBBSMO010000403.1:0-3405 GCA_038233155.1 Longimicrobiales bacterium | reverse complement strand
CTTCAACACTCGCCTAGAACCGGTCGAACGTCCACGGGCTGGGCACGCGCAGCAAGGCGTCCAGTGCGGGAAGATGTTCAGGGCTGTCGGCGGTGGCTGCACCCGTTTCAACAGCCGCTGCGACGGAAAAATCCCCGGTGAAGATACGCGAAAGGGTGCTGATTTTCATGCCGAGGCGAAGATCAGGCGGCGCTGCGGCCGCGGTCTCAGCCTCAGCCCGGCCGCCCCCCAGCGCCCAGCGCCAGGTGCGCGTGTTCTCCGGAAACTGATCATCGGCGACCGCGCACTCGACCACCAGCGGGGGGCCGGGCTGAAGGCGCCGCTTCTCGAACGAGCGCCCGACATCCAGCAAGCGGAACATGGGGCCGCGCATCACGGTAGCGGCTGGAAACCAGAGCCGCCAGCCGGGCGCGGCGGCGTGCGGCAGCCGCGGTTCCGCGATCTGCTCGCCGAAGCGTTCCTGCGGGTGCGCACGATAGGCGATCCGCGGCCACTGATCACCGAGAGTAGACAGCCAGGCAACCAGTGTGCGGTTCGCAGCCGGTGTCAGCCATGCCCGCTCCTCGACCTCGAGGAAGCGCTCCGGCAACGGCAGGTCGGTGCGATAGCGGACCAGCGCGTAGCCTTCCGCGCCACCCTCCGCGTTGCGTGCGATTACCGCGCCGTGGTCCGGCTGTTCCCACAGATCGCGCCAGAGTGCGTCCGGCCGCTCGAGCTGGCCGGATTGGGACGGGGCCCACTCGGCGTACAGACGGCGGATCTCCGCGCGGTGGTCGCTAGAGGAAACCAGCGTCACCCGCGGGCCGTCCTCCGCCGCGGGAAAGGCTTCGGGCGGCAGCAGGTACTGGTGCACCACGCCCGAGAGGCCGTAGCCCAGCCGCTCGTAGAAGCCGATGCGGAACGGATAAAGCGCGGAGGCGACATCCCCGCCTTCGCGCGCGTGCCGGAGGCCGCTGTGCACCAGGCGCGTTGCCAAGCCGCGGCGGCGGCAGGCAGGCGAAATAGCCACCGAGCCGAGCCCCATGACCTCGAAGAGATCGCCCGCGATCCACTGGCGCAGCGGGTGAAGCTGGCAGGCAGCGACGATATCACCGCCCATTTCGGCGAGCCAGACAGTCTCCGCGCCGCCGCCGTACACCGGCGCACGCAGCCGCTGGGTCCACCACTCGGCGGTACGACCCGCCCCCGGGAAACTATGCCGGATCAACTCCGCTAGCTGCGGGATCTCGCTGGCGCGCGCGACACGGAACTGTTCGTTCAAACTGGGCGGACTGTGCATGGGGAGAAACTGCCCGGCTACGGGTGCCGGGGCGGGAACGCCGTCGCCGGGCAATGGGTATCTTCACCACCCGTAAACCTTCTGCGTCATACCGAAAACTTAGCGAGCCGCCCCTTCATGTGCCAACTGCCGTCTCTTGCCGGACTTTGTCTGCTCTCGATGGCGACGCTCGGCTGCCGCCCCGCAACGCCGCAAGGCGATGCCGCGCCCGAAGCCACGTCCGGGACCACTCTGGCGGAGGGTGCTGCCGCGACATCCCCGGTACTGCCAGGCCTCGAGGTGCTCCTGCGTGACTCGCTTCACCTGGTGCGCGGCAAGCGCGTCGGGCTCATCACCAATCCCACGGCAGTGACTGCAGAGGGCGAACACGCGATCGATCTGCTCTGGGATGCGCCCGAGGTCGATCTGGTCGCGCTCTACGGCCCGGAACACGGGCTGCGCGGCGGAATCGAGGGCGGCGTCAAGATCGGCACCGAAACCGACGAGCGCACCGGCATCCCCATCTTCTCTTTGTACGGCGAAACGCAACGCCCGACGCCCGGGATGTTGCGCGGCGTAGATGTGCTGCTGTTCGATATGCAGGACATCGGCGCGAGGCCCTACACCTTCGTCTGGACGATGGCCATGGCCATGGAGGCCGCCGCCGCGCAGGGAATCCCCTTCATCGTCCTGGATCGCCCGAACCCCATCATCGGCGTCTCGGAAGGGCCGCTCATGGAGATGGAGATGCGGAATGTCGGGCAGCCCATCACCGGCTACTTCCCGGTGCCGTTGCGCCACGGGATGACCGTCGGCGAGATCGCCCGCTACATCAACGGTGAGTACGATGTCGGAGCGGATCTGCACGTGGTGCCCGCCGCTGGGTGGCGTGCGGGCCAGTGGTTCGACGAGACCGGCCTGCCGTGGATCAACCCGTCGCCCAACATCCGCTCGCTAGGTGCCGCGCTCAACTACTCCGGCCTGGTGCTCGCCGAGGCGACCAACCTCACCGTAGGGCGGGGGACCGACGCGCCCTTCTCGTACCTCGGCGCGCCGTGGCTGAACACGCCCGCTCTGCTCGAGCGGGTGCGTGGCTACGGTCTGCCGGGAGTCACCGTAGACTCGGTCCGGCTCACTCCCAGCGGCGAAGGGTGGGTGCCCTTCCGCGACGAATCGATCCGAGCGATCGAACTGACCGTCACCGACCGCGGAGCCTTTCGCCCCGTGCTGACGACGCTGGTGCTGCTGCACGAGATCCAGGCGCTGCACCCCGCCGAGTTCGAGATCACCAATGACGGCTTCACCCAGATGATGGGGAGCCGCTGGGCACGCGAGGCTTTCGAGCGGGGCGACGACCCGCGGGAGATCGTCGCGCGATGGAACGCCGAACTCGAGCGCTGGAAGCCGATCCGGGACCGTTACCGGTTGTATCCCGCTATGCCGTAGAGGGTGCTGAAGAAGGAGCCGTATACCGCCTTCGTGAACCGGACAACACCCGAATTCGCGCGAGTGACGGCTGAGGAGCCGGTGCATCGCCAGGGTTGTTTAACCGCCCTGCTAACCCCCTGTCCCACCTCGCTTCGCCCCGATGATAATCGCACAATGGTGCGCACGCGCCTGCACGCTACCCGCGTAAGAATCGGCCGCAACGGCGCGGTTACGCGCCAGAGCTGCCTCTCGACGGGAGTGCTGGAAGAGCGGGTGTTCCGGGCGCTGCAGCGCATGGCGTAGCGAACGGAATAGGATCTTCTTCCCCCCCGCCCGCGGCGCCCCCTTCTCAGGCTCCGGCAGCCCCCTGCCCCGGCCCCGGCCCCGGCAGCCGCCTTTTCCGACCCCCGACACCCCCCTTCCCCGACCCTTCTGGACCCCCCTTCCCCGGCCCTTCCCCCGCAAGGGGGGAAGGGAGAACAGCACCCCGCGAGTTCGCGCCAAGACGCGAAGTACGCAAAGGGAGAAGCAGAAGAGCCTGCTGCTCTCTTTGCGTCTTTGCGTTGCTGCAGTTTCGCCGCGGCACGCGCGGCCTCAGCTCAGAACCGCCACTCGACCCCGAGCACCGGCAGGACGGGCAGGGGGGACAACGGCTCTGGAGCCGCATCTTCGATACGGAAGAAGAGCGCGTCCCGGCGGTCCAGCGCGTTCAGCACCCG
>JBBSMO010000402.1:0-3407 GCA_038233155.1 Longimicrobiales bacterium | reverse complement strand
GGCGAAAGCAGCCCCCACGGCCCCAGGAACTGCGGTTCGGCTGCCATAATGGTTCGGGAAAGGCCGCTCATCCCGCCGCCGGTATCGAGTACGAAGAGAAACACGAGTACGGAGGAGAGCGCCATCAGGGCGCCCTGAAAAACGTCGGTGTAGATGCCGGCGATGATCCCGCCCGCGACCGAGTAGCCGAGGGTGATCGCCATCCCCAGCCAAATACCCCAGCCGAGACCGATGCCGAAGATCGCATTGATCACGAAGCCCAGCGCGAGCATCTGGCTGCCCATGTAGCCGATGCAGGCCACGAGGATTCCGAGGCCCGAGAGCCCCTGCGCGAGCGGCGAACCGTAGCGTGCTCCGATGGCATCGGGAACCGTGATCAACCCGCGGACCTCGGCCAGCAGCCGCATCCGCTTCGCCAGGACCCACGCACCCATCGAGCTGGTTACGGAGGCGGGGAGCAAGAGGAACATCGCGCCAAGCCCGACCGTGTAGACCAGCCCGGGCCCGCCGATGAAGGCGAAGCCGGAGAGCGTGGCGGACATGGCCGTCAGCGTGAGCGCCACCAGCCCGATACCTTCGCCCGCCACGAAAAAGTCCGCCGCCGTGCGCGTGCGGCGTGTAGCCCACACGCCGATGATCGCGACGATCAAAAAGTACAGCAGAGCGATAGCCGCGATGGCGGGCTGCTTTGCGGCGGGAAGCCCGGCGGCTTGAGCCAGTGCGAGGGTCACGATGCCTCTCCGGCAGGCGCGGCAGTAGCCGGGGCGGGGCGCCCTTTCTCCCGCAAAGCCTGCGCGCCGGCTGACACCCGCAGAGCCCGAGCAGCGGCCCGCACGCGTTCGAGATCAGCGCCGCTCAACGTTTGCCGCTCGAAAGTGAACGCGTAGGCAACCGGCGCGATCAGATACGGAAGCAGCCCTACACCGTACATCACAATTGCGGCGCGCGGCGGGAGGCCCAACCACAGAGTGGGATCGGCGGGGTCTGCAGCAGGCAGCAACAACGCCGCCCCAAAGCCCCCCGCTAGAATCAGGAACACCGCCGCGAAGGCAATTGCCAGCCGCCCGATCCGGTCGTTTCGTACCGCCCCCAGCACCATCGCCCCTGTCAAGCTGCCCGCGGTGCCGAAAACCAACAGCCAGTTCGCCCATCCCGGCACCTCGCCGGCGGTCGGGAAGGCGCTGGCGTACGCCACGGCGATCGCCGCCGCGGAGAGCCAGATCAGATGAAGCGCGGCACGCTTGATCATGATTTCATCCGTACAGCGGGTCCAAGAGGGCGCCGTACCGCTCCGCCACCACCTCGCGGCGAACTTTGTGCGTCGGGGTCAGCTCGCCATCCTCTGCGGAAAACTCATGTGCCAGCAGAACGAAGCGCCTTACTCGCTCGGGGCGGGACAGGGTCTCGTTCACCGCATCGACCGCTGCTTGGAATTCAGCGACGACTAGAGGGTGCTCGAGCAGCTCCGGCAGCTCCGCCGCGAACCCCTGCTCCTGCGCCCAACGGGTTATCGCGTCAGGATTCACCGTCAGCAACGCCGAAACGAAGTTGCGCCCCTCCCCGTGCAGCACGGCCTGCGAGATCCACGGGTGGGTCGCGAGCCGCGCTTCTACGGGAAGGGGCGCGATCTTCTTTCCATTGGAAAGAGCGATCAGCTCTTTCTTGCGCCCCGTCACGGTGAGCACTCCGGCCTAATCCAGCGAGCCGAGGTCGCCGGTGAGCAGCCATTCGCCGTCCGGCGTGAAGGCCGCGTCCGTGTCCGCCGGATGCAGGTGATAGCCGGCGAAGCAGAGTGCGGTGCGGCGCAGGAGGATTTCGCCGTCCTGTGCGATGCGGATCTCTGCGCCCGGCATTGCAGGACCCGCCGCGTCGAGCCGGTAGCTGTCCGGCCGATTGAATGCGGCGCACAGATGCTCCGTCAACCCGTAGCCGCCGAGGATGGGAATACCCAGCCCGTCGAAGTACTCCGCGACCGCCAACGGGAGGGCGGCTCCCCCCGAGGTCGCCACCCGGAGCGAATCGCCCAAGTATACGGCGACGTGACCGCTGATGAGCGTTCGCGCCGCCTGCCACGCCCCTTCCAAGTCGCCGGGAACACGGTGCCCCGCCCGCTGCAACCGGGATCGCCGGGCACCCAAGCGGGCCACGCACTCCCACGCCGCCCGTTCAGCTCCAGATGCTTCTGCCGCGCGCCGCGTCAGAGCCGCGTGAATCTTCTCGTAAAAACGCGGCAGCCCGCCGAATACCGTGGGATTATACGCGCGGGCGGCTTCCGGCAGGCGCTGGTAATCAGCCACCATGCCGACCTGCATTCCGGTGAAGATGCGGGTGTACAGCCCGAAAATTCGTTCTGCCGCATGGCAGAAGGGTATAAAGGACAGCGAGGTATCGGTTTCGCAAAGCTGCAGCACACTGGCGATCGAGGCCGCTGACGCAGTGATCGTTTCGTGCGTCAGACAGGCACCCTTTGGAGCGCCCGTCGAGCCGGAGGTGTAGATGATCACCGCAACGTCGCCGGGCCTGATCGCCGCGATCCGCCGGTCGAGGTCGTCACCAGCGCCCCCGCCGCCGCTCAACTCCTGCCGCCCTGCAGCGAGGGCGGCGTTCCAGCTCATGGCACAGTGGAGCGAGTTCGCTGCCTCCGATTGGATCACCAACCGCGCGTTCAGCCGGTGATCCCACCCCGCCGTCACCAGGCTGGCAGCGGCTGCGTCCGCGATGAGTACGGCAGCCCCTGAATCGGCGAGCAGACCGCGCAGTTGGACGGCGGAGCTCGTCGGGTAGATCCCGACGCTGATGCCACCCGCCATGAGTACGCCCAGATCCGCCACCGGCCACAATGGCGTGTTGCCGCCTAAAATAGCGACCCTGTCGCCCCGCCTGAGGCCGCTCGCGGCCAGCCCGGCAGCAAGACATCTGGACTCCTCCCACCACCGCCGCCAGCTATAGCTTTGGGTGTCGGCGGCGCCGCCCTCCCCCAATGAGCGGAAAGCCAGGCGTTCCGGGCTCGTTTCTGCACGCTCCCGCAATGCGGCGACGACATTCGATTGCAGAGGTGAGCTCATTCGTGCATCGCGCCGCCAGGCGGTGCCGTAGTTTGGCGCCGGATGAGGCGCACAGGAAGCGGCCGCGGCGTACGAAGCGGCTTGCGCGCGGACGCCTCGGGGTCCAGCCGCTGCAAGAGCATCCGTGCTGCAAGAGCCCCGAGCCCGCGGGCGGGAACCAAGACGCTGGTAAGCTCGGGGGTTACTATACTGGCGAGTTCGATGTCGTCGCACCCGGCGAGCGAAATTTCCTCCGGCACCCGCACGCCGGCAACGAGGCAGCTCTTCAACGCGCCCAACGCCATGAGATCATTGGCGCAAAACACCGCTGTAGGGCGCGATGGCAAACCCAACAGATCCCGC
>JBBSMO010000401.1:0-3415 GCA_038233155.1 Longimicrobiales bacterium | reverse complement strand
GATAGTGCTTTTCTTCGCCGCCGCGGGGCTCTGGCTCTCGGGGGTTGCAGCGGGCAGCGGTTGGTTGACGGGCAGCGCGATCGTGGTGGGGGCGGCGTCTGCTCTGCTGCGCTTCATCCCGGAACGGCCGGAGCCGCCGCCAGAAAACGACTGATAAAGCCGGCGGGTGTATCAAACGGGCAGCAGCAAGAGCAGCTACGGCGCTAGAATGCGTCGCCCGTACGCCATCCACTTCGAAAGGTTGGACCAGTGCCGCCGCATCTTTGCTCCTGTGGTCTGACCCGCAGGATGCAGTTGGTGCAGGAAGATATCTTCCCGGAGCCAGGGACGGGCGGCGCCATGCCCGCTTTGCTCGGGGCGAATGCCGAACTCCCAGATCTTGCGCGTCAAAGAGACTGAAGGGCAACGGGTATCGCCGGGGAGCGCTTGGTGTGCGAAGTGGGTTTCCACCCGCCGCAACGCCATTTCCGGTAGCGGCGGCCGCAAGCGGTCGAGCAACCAGTCCGGCGCCGGAAACAGCGCGAGCGTTTCCGCCAGCCGCAACGTCCAGTAGGCGGACGTGCTGGCATTCGCCCGCTCCGCTACATCGGCAAATTCTTCCCAATCTATTTCATACTTTCTGGCCAGCGCGTGCAGATCGCGACAGGTGCGCCATGCACCGGATTGCATCGTATGCGACCATGCGAAATGGACGCAGAGGTGGAGCAGTTGGTAACGGCGGGCCAAAACACGAATGTGACGGTCGCCGACGGCGAGTTCGACGGAACTTTCCCAGAGTTCAGCGGGATCGACGACGAAGGGGTCGTTCTCCGGAAAAAGCGAGGTGTGAATCTCGAGCTTCAGTTCGGTTCCGTGCGCATCCTTCAGGGGGGCCATATGATGGTGCCCTTGATAGAAGTCCTTCCGCGCTTCGGGCAACTCATCCGACATCCACCCGTTGTCCAGCAGCACCGCCCGCGCCCGCTCGCCGTGCTCCGGCCGCACGAGAATGTCCAAGTCTGACATCGGCCGCTCGGAAAACGAACCATACACGTCTAGGGCGAGGGCCGCTCCCTTCAGCACGATGACCTCTACGCCCGCCTCTTCCAGGGCGGAGAACACCTGCCACATTCGTTGCTCGAGATGCGACATACGCAGCGAGGTGACCATGGCGAACTGCCGCAGGTAGTCGCGCGTTTCTGCCGGGACCAGGTGCTCCGGCTGGCGCCGCAATTCCGCCCAAACCGCCGGCCCCGCTCTCGAAATGACCGTGAGCCCGCTCAGGCGCGGCCAGTTCAACCCGCCCTCGAGAATGCTCTTGATGCTCTCCGGTTCGGCATCTTCGCGCGCCATCAAGAACAAGAGGCGGGCTTCTGGAGCGAGCGAGCTAAAAATCTTTGTCACGGCGCGAGGTGATTCAGTATTGCGCGAGGGTCCCCGCACGCTTGGCGTAGGCTAGGGCATAATTGAACACCCAAAACCCGATCGCGAGCAGCACGGCAGCCATCACGCAAAGGATCAGCACGTCACTTGCCACGGCCGTCATGCTCCACCCTTCGAGCACCGTCCGCCTGAGCGCGCGCAGACCATAGGTCAGCGGCAGAAATGCGGAGACCTCCTGAATCCACGAAGGGATCACCTTGGTAGGATAGTAGACTCCGCCCAGCAACGCAGAGACTGCCATCACCCCCCGGTTGAGAGGCCCCCCCGTGCGGAATGCAAGCACGAAAGCAGCCGAGATGAGGCCGAAGGGAAGATGCGCCAGCACGATCAGCATCAGGATCAGCGCGCCCGAAGGGAGTCCGCCCCAACTGAACTCGGCCCCGAACGCCGCACCCACGGCGACGAGCAGAACCGTCCGCAGCAGTGTCCAAAGCAGGGTGTACGCGGAAAGCCCGGCGAGGAGAACGGGCAGCCGTACGGGCGTACTGAAATAAGCCTCGAGAGTCCCCGAACGAATCCCGCCGCCAATCGCGCCGGGCACCGCGCTCAGCGCGGGTCCGAGAAAGCCGTATGCGATGATCCCGACAAGCAGAAAGCTGAAGTATTGATCGCCCTGGGTTTCGAGCGACGGGCCAATGGTCGGCTGAATCGCGTTGGCCACGAAGTACAGGGGGATAATGCCTACGACCAAGGCTACAATCCCCAGCACCGTCTGCAAGCGGTAGCTTGCGGCGGAGAGCCAAGAAGCACGAAGCAGAGCGCCGATTTCACGCATCTCGCGGTATCGCATTCGGGGCCGTCACCACGCGCTCGATCAGGTCGGCGAGGGACAGCTCGCGCCGTTCGAAACGAGAAACGGAGACCCCGCTTTCGATGAGGAAAGCGAGCACATGAGCTGCCTCATCCGCCGAGCCGGCAAGGGTCACATCTACGGCGGTCCACCCATCCTCGACATGCGGGGTGGAGGAAACCTTCTGGAGAATGCCGTCGAGCTCGAGCCGTTGAAAGGAGCGATGAGCGGGGTCGCGGGTCCAAACCCGGTAGACGTCATCTCCCAGTTGGCGCGCGATCTGTTGCGTAGTCCCAATCGCGCGGATCGCGCCGTGGTCGAGCACCGCAACGCGGTCGCACAGCTCGAGTGCCTCTTCGGTGTTGTGTGTCGCCAGCAGAACGGTGCAGCCTTGCCGGACGGCCACATCGCCGCGGAGAAACCTGCGGAACTCGCGCGCTCCCACCGGGTCCAGGCTGCGGGTCGGTTCGTCCAATAGCAGCACCTGCGGCCGGGCAATAAGGGAGCGCGCGATGAGCAGCCGTTGCCGCATGCCGGAGGAGAACATCCCGACCATCTTGTCGCCGGTGTCGGCCAGCCCCACGATCTGCAGCAGTTCGGCAACGCGGCGGCGAAGCTCGGGGGCCGGTACACGGTGAAGCACGGCGTACAGGCGCAGGTTTTCTTCGGCCGAAAGGCGCCAGGCCAGGCTCCGCTCGCTGGCAATCACGGGGGTGAGCAGCGAACGCACCGTCGCGGCGGCGGCGACCACATCGTGGCCGAAGACGCGGACGCTCCCGGAATCCGGCAGGATCAGTGTCGACAGGATCTTGAACAGAGTGGTCTTGCCGGCCCCGTTAGGGCCGAGGAGCCCAAAGAACTCGCCGGGAGCTACATCAAAGGAAACAGACTGCAGCGCCGGTATCATCTCCCGCTGGAAAGGGTGCCGGACTAGTTCCTTCCACCGCTTCTGGCGCGCGAACTCCTTGTCCAGCTTGGAAATGGAAATGGCCGGCGCCACTTCGCCGTGGCCCGTCGCGGGGGCGGGGGCAGCGTTGCTGAGGCCGGAAATCATAACGCCAACGCCTCGCGCCGCGATTCAACCGCGCCCCCGTGCCATGCCAGCAACTGGGCGGCGACTTCGTCCAAACGGGTAAAATCGCGGACCACGGCCAAGGTGTATACCTCGGCATGCCGGGCGAGATTGCTGGCGCGGTCGAGCAG
>JBBSMO010000400.1:0-3418 GCA_038233155.1 Longimicrobiales bacterium | reverse complement strand
GGAAAGCGCCACCCGCAAGCTACCGGGGCCGCGGCCAGACTGGCAACCGCATCACCCGCCGCCCCGCTGCCGCAGAATCTGGCGCCGCCCGTTTCTGACACCCGCCTGTCAGCTCCCGCTGCCGAAGTTGTAGACGAAGTTGACCAAGGGCAGGCAGCAGAAGCCGTCGCCGCCGCCGATGAGGCCGAAGATCCCCGCATCCGCCGAGAGGCGCTCGCCGAAGAACCGCACGCCGCCGGAAACGAGCACGACATCCTCGCCGGATACGATCAGGTTCTCGGTGATCAGCTTGGACGATCTGCCGACGCGCGTTTCTCCGCCGAGCATGAGGAGCGGCTTCGAGCTGAAGCTGCCGTCCACGTACCCCCACCCCGCGCCCGCGCTGACCGCATGGTCCGGCGAGCCGAAGGTGCCGACGCCGTACACGATGCCGAGGCCATCGAAGTCGTTGCTTGCGGGGAAGAACACTGCCAGACCGCCGACGGCGAGCTGCATCGAAGAGTCGTTTACCAGCGTGACTTTGGGTCCCAGGTACAGCGGGGGAACCTCGTCGCCGGAGAAGGCAAGATAGAAGGGCGACCCGCCGGCCAGGATAATGCGGTCGGTAAGCCCGATAGCGATGAAGGGAATGAACAACTCGTACACTCCCAGGTAACCCGCACCCGCGGCGAGCGGGCGCGCGGTGGGCGAAAAGAAGAGGCGGGTGCGGTTCGGGTCCGAACGCCAGAAGTCGCCGCCGACCACGCTGCCCGTGACGGGTTCTATGCTGCGGATCTGGGCTACGGGAACGACCACCCGCACGCCGGAAGTAGTCACAATGGTCGCCTCTCCGGCGGCGACCGAAATGATGCGCCCGACTAAGACTGAGCCGTCGCTGAGGCGGATCTCCTTGAGCGTGTCGCTCGCGGCTACCGTCGGCGCCGGCCGCTGCGCCGCAGCGGGGGCGCCGGGCACGAGAAGAAGCACCGGCAGGAGCAGCATCGCAGACCAGCCAAAGGACCGGCGCACCCGGCTTGCCAGGTCGCAGAGGGTATGTTTCGCTATCATGTCGCCCGGGGAGAAGGTGAGTGGCGGCCGAGGCTGTTCCGAAGGTGCCGGCAGGGTGCTACGGTGTACCACCGGGAGCGCTGCCGGGTGCCATCGCCGCTCCCGTGGATGGGGGAGCGGGTGCAAGGCGGCGGCTTTTGTACCGGCCGGCATCTCCCGGTGGCCCGGAGATGTAGTTAGCTTTGCAAGCCGCACACTATGACCAACCCGCTGCCGCGGGTTCCCGAACCGGCATCAACAACCGCAGTCCATGAATGTAATCTCCCGCAGGCCGACCGTCACCGTACGCGTTGGCGGGGTTGCCGTCGGCAGCCGCCACCCCGTAGCGGTGCAGTCGATGACCAACACCGACACGGCGGATGTAGAGAGTACCGTCCGCCAGGTTGCCGCGCTATGGCGCGCGGGCAGCGAACTGGTGCGCATCACCGTGAACAACGACGCCGCCGCCCGGGCGGTGCCGCATATCATGGAAGGGCTGGCGGCCCGCGAGGTTCCGGTGCCGGTGATCGGCGATTTTCACTACAACGGCCATCTGCTGCTCACCAGGTACCCAGAATGTGCGCAGGCCCTCGCCAAGTACCGCATCAACCCCGGCAACGTGGGGGCCAAGCGGCACGACGAGAACTTCGCGACCATCATCCAGCAGGCGCTGAAGTGGGACAAGCCCGTGCGCATCGGCGTCAACTGGGGCTCGCTGGACCAGGCGCTGCTCACCGAGATGATGGACGAGAACGCGCGCCGCCCCGCACCCGAGCAGCAGGACGCGCAGGAGGTGCTGCGCGCCGCCATGATCGAGAGCGCGCTGCGCTCCGCCGCCTTCGCCGAGCGCATCGGGCTGCCGCACGACCGCATCATCATCTCCGCCAAGGTCAGCACTCTGCAGGACCTGGTCGCCGTCTACGGGCGCCTCGCGAAGCTGTGCGATTACCCGCTGCACCTGGGGCTGACGGAGGCGGGGATGGGCATCAAGGGCGTGGTCGCCTCCGCTGCGGCGCTCGGGATTCTGCTGCAGCAGGGGATCGGCGACACCATCCGCGTGAGCCTCACGCCGAAGCCGGGCGGCGACCGCGCGGAGGAGGTGCACGTCGCGCAGCAAATCCTGCAGTCCTTAGAAATCCGCTCGTTCTCCCCGCAGGTCACGAGCTGCCCCGGCTGCGGTCGCACCACAAGCACCTATTTTCAGAAGCTGGCCGAAGACATCCAGGGCTACCTGCGCGAGCAGATGCCCGTCTGGCGGGAACGGCACCCCGGCGTCGAGGAGATGAACGTCGCGGTGATGGGGTGCGTGGTGAACGGCCCCGGCGAAAGCAAGCACGCGAACCTCGGCATCTCACTGCCCGGCACCTTCGAGGAGCCAAAGGCGCCCGTGTACGTGGATGGCGAGCACTTCACGACCCTCAAGGGCGACCACATCGCGGAAGAGTTCCAGCGCATCTTAGACGAGTACGTCGCGTCGCACTACCCGGCCCGTGCGGAACTCGCCGATACGGCGGCGCACCGTGAGAATTCGCCTCGTACTCCGGCTGGCGGCGCTGTGGCTTCATCTCGGTAGGGGGATCATAGCGCAGTTCCCGCCGCAATATGCGCCTGGGAATCTGCCATGCCGGCGCGGGGTGCGCTTCCGCCGCCGCCTCCGCGCGGCACCCCGGCGCAGGTGTGGCGGGTTGGCGCCAAACGTGCAAAGCGCCCTGGCTCGCTCCCCGAACTCTCGTGTACCCGGTGCTCCCTGCGTGACCGCCGCAAGTCTCTCGGAACTGCAGCAAGAGATCGACGACATCGCGAGGGCAGCAGGCGCCGAACGCGTCGCGGTCGGCTTCTACGACTACGCGAGCGGTGACGGCTGGTTTCACCACGGCGGCGAGTGGTTCCACGCCGCGAGCACCATCAAGATCCCGATCCTGGTCGGTGTGTTCGCGGCGATCGAGGGGGACGAGCTGTCGCTGGACTCGCGAGTACATGTGCGCAACCGCTTCTTCAGCGCGACGGACGGCGCACCATACCGCATCGAGGCTGGGCGCGACGCGAACTCCGAGGTGCACGCCCAAATCGGCAAGACGCTGAAGGTGCGCGAGCTGGCGCGGCACATGATCGTCACCAGCAGCAACCTCGCGACCAACCTGCTGGTAGAGCTGGCGGGCGTCGCGCGGCTGCAGCGCACGCTGGAGGCGCTGGGGATCGGCGGCATCAGCCTGCGGCGCGGCGTCGAAGACGAGGCGGCTTTCCGCGAGGGGATCAACAACGAGGTCACTGCGGAAGGTCTCGTCGCCGTGCTCCGCCTGATCCAGGAGAAGCAGGCGGTCTCGCCGGAAGCGTGCGCTGAGATGCTCGAGATCCTGCACCAGCAGGAGTTCCGCAGCGGGATTCCGGCGGG
>JBBSMO010000399.1:0-3433 GCA_038233155.1 Longimicrobiales bacterium | reverse complement strand
TGCGGCGTTGACGCCCGATTCCGTGCGCGCCTTTCATCGCAGCCACTTCGTACCCGCCAACGTCACGCTCGCAGTAGCGGGAGACTTCGATGCCGCGCGGATGCAGGCCGCCATCCAGCGCACCTTTGCCGATTGGCCGCGCGCGCCCCGCCCGGAGCGGGCGGCTGCTGCAGCGGTGACACGCCGCGGTTCGCGAACCATCGCCACCTACCCCTCGGATAAGCTGCAGGCGTGGGTAGTGATCGGGCACGAGTTGCCGCGCGTTCCGGCGGAGGAGCAGGCAGCGCTCGATGTGATGAACTACATCCTAGGCGGCGGGCACTTCGATACGCGGCTCTTCCGCGAAACTCGCGATCTGCGCGGCCTGACCAACGATGCCAGCGGCTTTCTGGAACCCGGCGTTCTAGGACCGGGCAGCTACACCTTCCGCACCTACGGCCGCCCCGAGGTCGTGCCGCTCCTGGTGCACTTGGTGATGACCGAGGTCGAGCGAATCCGCAAAGAGCCAGTGAGCGATGAAGAGCTGTTCGTCGCCAAAGGCGCCTTAGCCGACGGTGTTTACGAGCTGCAGTTTCGCGACGGCTTCGCAACCGCGCGCACCTACGCGCGCGAGTGGCTGCGCTACGGCGGCCACGACCACAGCGCGAGCTACCCCGGCCGGCTCCGCGACGTCACCGCGGCCGATGTGCAGGCCGCGGCCCGCAAGTACCTTCACCCAGAGCGCATGCAGATGGTGATTGCCGGACCCATAGGCGAAGTGCGCGCGGCGAAGCCCTTGGAAGGTGAGCCGGCGCTGGACGCATTCGGCGAGACAGTGAGGCGGTAAGAAACTCGGCGGGAGATCTGGTGTGGCGCGCGATTCCGGGGGACCCGACCAATGCCGTCCAGTTCGGCGTATAGGAGCACGGCGGAACGCCAAAACTGACTCGCTGCGCTCTACGGCCGCAGCACCACCTCGTAGTGTACCGATTCGGCATCAAAGCGCGTAAGCAGCCGCTGCGCTTCCGGCGGGACGACAGCGGTCGCGTAGACCGCGCCGGCAAATTCGCGCACCGCATCCATCGACTCGAACAGGGTGTGGGTGACGAACTCGACCTCGTCACCCGTGTCGCGGCGGCTAAGGTACGCACCCATGCTGCCGGGCACCGCGGCAATGTGCGGGAACACACTGTCTCGCAGCAGCCGCTCGTACGCAGCGGCGTCCTCGCCGCGCGTCCAACCATGCCATTCTCTTAGAATCATGTAGAGTTACGCTAAAGGGAGGTGCGTACGGCCGTATTCCGCTACGCGGTCGACCGCCTTCTTCGAGCCGCCACACTGAGATTCTTCGCAAGCTCAGAATGACAGCCGTGGGTTGGCCGCATTCCGCATTCCGCATTCCGCATTCCGCATTCGGCTGGCCGCCATGCCTGCGGCGGCGTATGTTGCAAAAGTCGCGGCCACGATGCCTCTCGCACGCGGCCGGGGCGCCTGATCCGCCCGGACATCCTCTCGATTGGTGCTCGAATGAACCAGATGCTCGCAGTGATCCTCGGCGGGGGTGCGGGAACGCGGCTCTTCCCGCTGACGAGCGACCGCGCCAAGCCGGCGGTGCCCCTTGCCGGCAAGTACCGCCTGGTAGATGTCCCCATCTCGAACTGCATCAACTCGGGGCTGGACCGCATCTTCGTCCTTACGCAGTACAGCTCGGCCAGCCTCAATAACCATATCGTACGGTCCTACGTTTTCGACCGCTTCCGCAGCGGGTTCGTCACCGTTCTCGCCGCCGAGCAGACGCTGGCTTCGGAAGGGTGGTACCAGGGCACGGCGGACGCGGTCCGGCAGTCCACCCCGCACATCCGCAACTTTCCGCATCGCCAGGTCATCATCCTGTCGGGAGACCAGCTCTACTCGATGGATTATTGTGCAATGCAGGAGCATCACGACCGGCTCGGCGCGGAGATTTCGGTTGCCGTCACGCCAGTACGGGCGGAAGAGGCGCCGGGTTTCGGCATCCTCAAAACGGGGGAGAACCATCGCATCACCGAGTTCCACGAGAAGCCGCCGCTGCACGACCTGGAAGGCAAGGAAAGCCCCGTTGCACCAGAGCTCGAGGCGGAAGGCAGGATCTATCTCGCGTCCATGGGCATCTACATCTTCGAGGCCAGCGTGCTGCGGGAGGTGCTGGACAGCCGGCCGGGAGATCATGACTTCGGCAGAGAGATCATCCCCGGCGCCATCGGCGAGCGGCGCGTGGTGGCCTACCCCTTCACCGGGTACTGGAATGACATCGGCACCGTCCGCTCGTTTTTCGAGACCAACATCATGCTCACGCAGCCGACTCCGCCGTTTAGCTTGTACGACACCAACATGCCGCTGTATACCAACGCGCGGATGCTGCCGCCGGCCAAGGTCGCACGCTCGGTCGTGAATCACGCGATCATCGGGGAGGGCAGCGTGATCGTGGACAGCGATATATCCGACTCGGTGATCGGCATTCGCTCGTTCATTGGCCGCGGAACCCACATTCGCCGCGCCGTGCTTCTAGGGTCCGACTACTACGGGTGGCAGGCGCGCGAGGAACGTGACCCCGTGCAGGGGCCCGAGAAGCCCGGCATCGGCGAGGGCACCCGTATCGAAAACGCGATCGTGGACCGCAACGCATCCATCGGCAGGGAGTGCGTGATCACGAACGAGCGGGGGGTGCAGGAGGAGGATGGCCCCGGCTATTGCATCCGCGACGGGATCGTGGTCATCACCAAGAACGCCGAGATCCCCGACGGAACGGTGATATAGACGTACGGGGACCGGTGACCGGTGACCGGGACCCCCCTTCCCCGGCCCTTCCCCCGCAACGGGGGAAGGGGTAGAGAGAGGGGGGTCTCAGCCTAGTCCCTGGTAACTGGTCCCTGATCACTTTCCCCCTATGCGTATCGCGCTCTTCACGAATGAATACCCGCCCCACGTGTACGGGGGCGCTGGCGTGCACGCGGAATACCTTTCCCGCGAACTAGCGCGTGCGGACCAAGGCGGGCACCAGATAGATGTCTTTTGCTTCGGCGAGCAGCACGAGACGCATGGCAACTTGCGCGTTCACGGGCTTGCGCCAAAGGTGAAGCTGCCGGCACAGGACCCGCGCCACGAACGGCTGCTGGAGGCGCTGGTGCGGGACCTCGCGATGGCCGGCGCGGCGGACGCGCCAGATATCGTGCACTGCCACACCTGGTACACGCACCTCGCGGGGTGCCTGGCGCGGCCGCTCACCGGTGCGCGGCTGGTGCTCACCACCCACTCGCTCGAGCCGCACCGCCCGTGGAAGGCGGAGCAGCTCGGCACCGCGTACGGCGCGACTGTGTGGATCGAGCGGACGGCATACCGGAACGCCGATGGCGTCGTCGCGGTGTCACAGGCTATGAAGCGGGATGTGCAGGCGCTCTACGGCGTCGATCCCGGG
>JBBSMO010000398.1:0-3461 GCA_038233155.1 Longimicrobiales bacterium | reverse complement strand
TGACTGCGGGTGCGGGCTGGGCCATGAATCGGTAGTCGAGGGTGCCCGGAGCGATGAGAATCATGCCGCGGGCGGGTGGCGCTTTTCTTGGTACACGGAGAAATCTCTCGCCGCTTTGCCTCCAGTCTATCCCGGTAGTCTGGAAATTGCAAAGCGCTCGGGAGCGAAGGAACCCGCAGGGGGAGCAAAACCCGTGCGAGGATGAACCGTCCGCGCTCGAACCGAACCGCCGCGGCAGACTGCCCGGCGCACCGCCGGGCTGACAAGGCCCACCATCCAGGACGTGTCCATGAGCGTACCCGAAAACCGGCAGTTCGGCGGGACCCGTGAAACCCCGCCCGAGGCCGCACCCGCGACTTCCGCCGGCAGGGATTGGGCGTTGCGCTTTCTTTCGCGGGCGAGCCAATGCCTCGCCGAATCTCTCGACTACGAAAGCACCCTGCTGACCGTCGCGGGCATGGCGCTCCCGTACCTCGGCTCGTGGTGCATCGTCGATGTGGCCGGGGCGGACGGAAGCATGCGCCGGCTCGGCGTCATTCATCCCGACCCGCTCAAGCAGGAGCACGCGCGCAGGTTGCGGGAGAGTTGGCCCCCGCACCGCGACGACCCGCTCGGCCTGCCGTCGGCGATACGCTCGGGTGCGAGCGAGGTGATCGCACACGTCCCCGACGAGATGCTCGTCGCCGTGGCGCGCGGCGAGGAGAACCTTCGGGATCTGCGGGCACTCGGCATCGGTTCGCTCGTGATAGTGCCGCTGGTTGCGCGCGACCATGTGCTGGGCGCCATCACCTTCGTGAGCGCCGACGTCGGCCACCAGTACACCGAGGCGGACCTGGAGCCGGCCGAGGATCTCGCCGCCCGCTGCGCCATGGCCATCGACAATGCGCGTCTTTTCGCCGATGCCCAGCAAGCCAACCGGGAGGCGGATGAAATCCGCACCCGTGCCGTCGAGATGAACGAAAGGCTCCTCATCGCCAGCGTGCGCCAGCAGGAACTCGCCGAGGAGGCACGGGAGGCAAACCAGGCGAAATCGCAGTTTCTGGCTAACATGAGCCACGAGCTCCGCACCCCGATCAACGCCATCGTCGGCTACACCGACCTGCTGGACCTGGAGATCGCCGGACCTTTGACAGCCAAGCAGCGGGAGTTCCTCGCGCGGATCCGGGGAGGTACCCAGCATCTGATCGGGGTGATCGAAGATGTTCTCGACATCGCCAAGGTGGAGGCGGGCCGTATGCACCTCAACCAGGAGATACTCGCGGCCGACGGTTCGATCGCGGACGCGATCTCGCTGATCGAGCCGCAGGCCAAAGCGGCTGGCGTGACGGTGGAAACCCAGTGCCCCGAGGAAAAGAGCTTCTACCTGGGCGATGGGGACCGGGTTCGCCAGATCCTGGTGGTTCTCCTCAGCAATGGCCTTAAGTTCACCGAGCCTGGCGGCACGGTAGTGGTGAGCTGTGGCACGAGCCAGGCCCGCGACGGGGACGCAAAGCTCTCCGTGGCGGGCCCCTGGACCTTCCTTCGGGTGGAAGACACGGGAATCGGAATTCCGGCGGCGGCCTTCTCGACGGTGTTCGAGCCCTTCGTCCAACTCGACGCGGGGAACACGCGCAAACGCGGCGGCACCGGCCTCGGGCTCGCCATCGCCCGTGAGTTGGCTCGGCGAATGGGGGGAGATTTGACGGTGCGGAGCGTGGAGGGGGAGGGGTCTTGCTTCACCGCTTGGTTGCCGGGCGCCGCGCCCCCGGAGGATGGCGCGGGCACGGACCAGTAGCATTCTGAAAGCGGTTGGCCGGGCAGGACCGGGCAGTGGAGCGGTTTCCTTTCGAGTCTGGAGTGTACCTTGATGCACCCGCCTCCCCCGGCCCCTTCTCCCAGAATCTATCCATTACCCACATTTTGGTGGCAGGCGAGGGCAAGGGCGCGTGCCATGTCGCGGCAACGGCGACACCCAATTCCCAATCTGAGAACTGGTTGTGCGTGGGTTCGTTCTGGGTCCATTCGTCTCCCTACTGGACGACACCGAGAATACCTGTGAAGAGCACATGGTGACGCAGGAGTTCTCCGAATCTCCTCCTCAACGCACGCAGCCGATCCTCCCGCGTCCGGGGAAGCAGCTCGTAGAGCATCAGACCCTGCCGGAAGAGCGAGAGCTGCGCAGGCCAGATCGCCGAGGAGGTCATCGCCCATCTCTCCGGCTTGGTCGGCGCGAGGGTGCGCGTGACGCTCGACATCGAGGCGGAGGTTCCAACCGTCGCCCCGGACCACGTGGTACGCACGGTCGCGGAGAACAGCCGGACGCGGAAGTTCACGAGCCACGGTTTCCAGGAGGGGTAGCCGGCGTACACGCGCGGTTGCGCAGGCGCGGATGCGGTGAACGGAGCCGCCAAAGCACATGCCGGCGCAGAGATAACTGATCGGCGCAACGGAAGTAATGAATCTGTTGCGGTAGAAGAGAGCGGCAAGGAAGCCGGGGCGCACCTCCGCCCCCTGGTGGTCGTACAGGAAGCGCAGTGTGTAATCCATGGCCCACCACCCGACCGCACCCGCGATGGCGCCCTTGACTAGGTCGGCAACGACGTCGCTGCTTCCCTGCCTGCCGTAGGTCTCGTGCATCTGCTCCTCCTTGTGGTGAGTGGAGGGGCCGGCACTGGCATATCCTGTTCCACGCGCGCATCCGCTGTTGGAAGCGCGCGACCGCGGAGGTGGCGGTGCCATTGCCTCGCCAGCCCGGCGCGTCATATTCAGGAGCGGAGCACCGTGAGCCGCCGCGGCGCCGTTTACCTGATTCCGCCATGACCGAGCGTAACGAACAGCCGTGGGCATCCCCGGCGGCTCCCCCCGCGGGCGAGCCGCTCGACGTGCTGGTGGTCGGCGCGGGGCTCGCCGGCCTAGCGGCGGCGCATGCGCTCGCGGCGCACGGGGCCGCCGTCCACGTTCTGGAGGCGCGCGACCGGGTGGGCGGAAGGACGCTGACCCACCGCCTGGGGAACGGGGCGGGCTTCGACCTGGGAGCCACCTGGTGCTGGTCGTATCAGAGCCCCGTACAGCGACTCGCCGCCGAGCTGGGGGTGGAGACATTTCCGCAGCACGAGACCGGCTACGCCGTGTACGATGCCGGTGAGGGGGCTCCACCGCAACGTTTCGTTCTGCCGGAGAGTCCGTACACGTCGCTGCGCTTCCGGGGAGGCGCGCAAACTCTCTGCGAGCGGCTGGCCGCCGCCGTGGGAGCGGAGCGGATATCGCTCGGGGTGACGGCGCGCGCGATCGAGGAAGACGGGGACCGCGTCCGGGTCGCGGCGCAGCGCGCGGGCGGCGAGCCGGTGCACTTCGACGCCCGCTTCGCCGTCGTGTCGCTGCCGCCCCGGCTGGCGCTGCACACCCTCCGCTTCGCCCCGGACCTCCCTTCCCCGCTGAAGGCGGCAATGGCGGCGACGCCGACCTGGATGGGCGGCGCGACC
>JBBSMO010000397.1:0-3463 GCA_038233155.1 Longimicrobiales bacterium | reverse complement strand
TGGTGCTGCTGAGTGCGGGGCTGCTGGTTCGCAGCTTCGTTCAGCTGCTGCGCGTTGATCCTGGCTTCACGACGGACAACGTGCTGACGGTGAATGTGGCGCTCCCGAGCGACGAGTACGCGTCCATCGAAGAGGTCGCCGCCTTTTACGATCAACTCACCCAGCGGGTTGGATCGTTGCCCAACGTCGCCGAAGCCGGCGCCGTGACCGGACTTCCACTCGCCACCACGCGCGGCGACCTCAACTTTCGGGTGGAGGGGCGGCCTGTGCCCGAAGGCGATGTCTCTCCGCGCGCCGATTGGCAGGTGGTCACGCCCGGGTACTTCGCCGCGATGGGGATGCAGGTGCAGCGCGGGCGGGGCGTCACCGCCGCCGACCGCACGGACGCGCCGGGCGTGGTGGTGGTCAACGAGACCACCGCGCGCCGCTACTGGCCTCGGCAGGATCCGATCGGACAGCGCATCGAACTCGGGGGCGGCGCCGCGCCGGAGTGGCCGACCGTGGTCGGTGTGGTTCGGGACGTTCGCCACGAAGGGCTCGGCGCGGAACCCAAGGCGGAGATGTACCTGTCTCACGCGCAGTTCCGGTTGTGGGGAAGCGGGTCGCCCATGCGGAGCCTTACCCTGACGGTGCGGACCCGCACCGATGCCGCCGCAATGAGCGGAGCCGTGCGGCGCGAGATCCGGGCTCTGAATTCCGCCCTGCCGCTAACCGAGTTCACCACCATGAGGCAGGTGCGTGCCGCCTCGGTGGCTCGCCCCCGTTTCCTGGTGACACTTCTGGCCGCCTTCGCCACGGTTGCGTTGTGCCTTGCCGCCGTGTCGATCTACGGCCTGATCTCCTACGCGGTTTCCCGACGCACGCAGGAGATCGGAATCCGCATGGCACTCGGAGCGCGCGGGCGCGAGGTGGTTCGCATGGTGGTGCGGCAGGGCGCGCTGTTGGTCGGCGGAGGAATCGTGCTCGGCGTGATCGGTGGCATCATCGGCACGCGCTTGCTCCAGGGCCTGCTGTACCAGGTCCATCCGGTGGACCCGGTGATCTTCAGCGTTGCGCCGCTGCTCCTCGCGATCATCGCGCTGCTCGCCAGCTACGTGCCCGCTCGCCGCGCCACGCGCATCGACCCCATGATCGCACTGCGGGCGGAATAGAAAAACCGCATGAACACACTATGGCAGGATGTCCGTTACTCGCTTCGCCAGTTCGCCAAAAACCCAGGGTTCACCGGCGTGGCGGTGCTCACGCTCGCCCTCGGGATCGGTGCGACGGCCGCGATCTTCAGTGTGGTGGATGGCGTTCTGCTGCGCTCGCCGCCCTTACAGAATCCCGAACGGCTGGTGGTGGTGTGGGAGACCGACCGCAACAGCGCCACGACGCACGAACCCGCCTCGGTTCCGGACTTCCGCGATTTCCGGGACCAGGCAACGGAGTTGCGAGAGCTGGCTGCATTTCTCCCGCGCGAGCTGAACCTGACGCCGCAGGAGGGAGAGCCGGTCCGCCTGACGGGGCTCGGCGTTACGCACAGCTTACTGCCTCTGCTCGGCATTCAGCCGCTCCTCGGTCGAGGCTTCACCGCGGAAGAGGATCAAGTCGGGGGCCCCGCGGCCGCCATGATCGGGGAGCGGATGTGGGAACGGCAATTCGCGCGCGACCCCGGCGTGGTCGGCCGGACGATCCACCTGGATGACGCCCCCTTCACGATCGTCGGCGTTCTTCCCGCGGCGGCCGACTTCGGCACCCTGCAGATTCTCGGCGCCGCCGACTACGGCCGTGCGTTCGCCGATCGCGGCACGGCGGTGGGCATCGACCTCTGGGTGCCGCTCGCCGCAGACCCCGAGCGCCTCCCGCGCGACACGCACCCGATCTTCGTGCTCGGCCGCCTGGCGCCGGGAGCGACGGTCGGGTCTGCGCAGCAGGAGATGCGGGCTATCGCAGCCGAGCTCGAGGCGGCATACCCGGAGAACGAGGCGCGCGGGGTGCGGGTCGAACCGCTGAACGAGGTGGTTTTCGGCCCCGTGCGCCCGGCGCTGCTCGTGCTGCTGGGGGCGGTGGGGCTGGTGCTGCTCATCGGTTGCGCAAACGTGGCCAACCTGCTGCTCGTTCGGGCGTTGTCCCGTTCTCGCGAAGTCGCGGTTCGTTCCGCGCTCGGGGCTGGCGCAGGTCGCCTCGCGCGCCAGTTCCTGGTCGAGAACCTGACCCTAACGCTAGTCGCGGCTGCCGCCGGCGCGGGCCTCGCTTGGCTCACGCTCGATGTTCTCCTCGCTCTGGCGCCTCCGGACATCGCCCGGATCTCCGACGTCACGATCGACGGCCGGGTGCTCGGGTTCACAGGGCTCACGGCGGTGGTGATCGGAACGCTGTTCGGGCTTCTGCCCGTCCTCCAGGCACGCCGCGTCGATCTGCAGGCAGCTCTCAAGGGGGAATCGGGCCGCGGCGCCACAGGGGGCCCTGACCAGAACCGGTTGAGGTCCGCACTGGTCGTGGCGGAAGTGGGGCTCGCGGTCGTGCTCCTGGTCGGCGCAGGGCTGCTCATCAAGAGCTTCTGGAACCTGTCTCGGGTCGACCCTGGCTTCCGCACGGAGGGCATCCTCAACGCGGAGTTCACGCTCCCGGCGAGCCGGTACCCGGCGGACTTCTCCGCGTGGCCAAATCTGCGGGAGATGCACCGCTTCAACGACGCTCTGCTCGGCGAGGTGCAAACGCTCCCCGGCGTCCGTGCCGCTGCCATCGCCGGCAACCACCCGATGGATGCCGGCTTCACCAACTCCTTCACGGTGGTCGGCCGCGAAGCGGAATCGGCCGCCTGGCCCGAGATCTCCATCCGGCGCGTAACCCCGGACTACTTCAGGGTGACTGGGCTCTCCCTCCGGCAGGGGCGGCTCCTGGGTACGGGCGACGGTACCGACGCAGCGCCCGTTCTGCTGATCAACGAGACGGCGGAGCGGCAATTCTTTGCCGGCCGCGACCCGCTGGGGCAGCAGATCGCCTTCTGGGGCACCGCACGGACGGTGGTGGGTGTGGTCGCCGACGAGAGTTCTCATGGCCTGGCCGCGGCCGCTCCACCCGCCGCGTACGCCCCGCTGGCGCAGGCGCCCTCGCTGGACGGTGGCGAAGCGTTGCTGCTCCGGGTGGACGGTGATCCGCTGGCGGTCGCACCGGCGGTCCGGTCCGCCATTCGCGATCTGGACCCCGGCCTGGCCGTGTTCGGCGTCGAGCCGCTCGCGCAGACGGTTTCGAGATCCATCGGACAGCAGCGGTTCACGATGCTGCTGCTAGGCCTTTTCGCGGGTATCGCGCTGCTGCTTGCGCTGGTCGGCGTGTACGGAGTGCTGAGCTATTCCGTTGCGCACCGTACTCGCGAGATTGGGATCCGCGCTGCGCTCGGTGCGCCCGGCTCGCAGCTGATCCGGTTGTTCGTGCGACATGGGATGCTGCTGGCGCTCGGCGGTGTAGGCATCGGTCT
>JBBSMO010000396.1:0-3469 GCA_038233155.1 Longimicrobiales bacterium | reverse complement strand
GCGCTGCAGGCGCTCGAGCGGCAGCCCTACGGGCCGTGGCTGCTCGGGCTGGTCGCGCTCGGGCTGATCGGGTACGGTCTCTTCCAGCTCGTCAAGGCGCGCTACCGCCACATCAAGCCGGCGTGAACGGGCGGGCGGACAGGGCGAAGGGCTGAAGATGCGCATCCGCAGGGTAGGAGTCGTTGGTGCCGGCGAGATGGGGAGCGGGATCGCGGCGCTCGCCGCGTCGGCGGGCGTGCCGGTGCTGCTCCTGGATCTGCCTGCGGACGGAGATCCCGATGCCGCCGCGAAACGCGGAGTCGCCAACGCGTTGCGCGCGCGGCCGTCCGCATTCATGCACCAGGATCGCGCCCGCCTGGTTGAGACGGGCAACATCCACCAGCACCTCGGTAAACTAGGGGATTGCGACTGGGTCGTTGAAGCCATTGGGGAGCGGGGTGCCGCCAAGCGCGCGTTATTCGAGCGCCTCGAGGACGTCGTTCACCCGGAGGCGGTCGTCAGCACCACCACCTCGGCCTTGCCGCTCGGGGAGCTGGTAGAGGAGCGCAGCGAGGCGTTTCGCAACCGCTTTCTCGGCAGTCACTTCTTTGCGCCGCCGCGCTTCGTCCACCTGCTCGAGCTGGTGCCGGTGGGAGATACGGCGCCTGAAGCGGCCCGCTCGCTGGAATGGTTCGCCGGGCGCATCTTAGGCAAAGGCATTGTGCTGGCCAGGGATGTTCCCGGCTACATCGCCAATCGGATCGGAGTCTACGAGCTAGTGCAGGCGGCGAGGTTGGCCGAGCGCTTCTCTCTCTCTATCGAACAGGTAGATGCCGTTAGTGGCGTGCTGCTCGGCCGCTCCGAGACGGCGATCTTCCAAGCCGCGAAACGGTTCGGGGTAGATGTGATCTCGCATCTTACGGCAGCACTGGAAGATGTGGATGCCGACGCCACGCTGCCCGGCTGGGCTGCCGCCCGCCTGACTACCAACACGAACGAAAGCGGCTTCTATCGCTCGGGAGATGACGGGCAGCGATCTGTACTAGATTGGCGCACGGGGCAGTTCGTGCCCTTAGCGGAAGATGATGCGGGCGAGCTCGCGCAGATCGCCGGGCTACCGCTCGCCCAGCGCCTGACTGCCGCGCTCGCGCTGGAAGGCTCCCTCGGCGAGTTCGCCCGCGCACTGTTTGCGTTGTCCATGCACTACACAGTTCAATCCACACCAGATATCGCCTTCGATATCCATTCCGTAGATCAGGCGATGGAGTGGGGCTACGGCTGGGAGGCAGGGCCGTTCCGGCAGATGGACGCCGTCGGCTTAGACCGCGTGGCAGAACTCTTCGATGAACATGGCCTGGACGAGCCGGAGCTGATGGCCGCCGCGGACACAGGCTTTCGCAAGATAGCGGACGGCACCCCGTCCATTCTGACCCTAGCGGGCCGCTACGCCCCGCGCCCTGAGAAACCGGGCGCGCTCACTCTGCAGGCGCTGCGCGATACCGGCTGCACCCTCGACACGAACGACCATGCCGCACTCCACAACATGCGCGACGGCGTGATGCTGCTCGAGTTCCGCTCGAAGCTTGGCATCATTGGCCCCGAGGTGCTGCAGATGCTGGCGGATGCGCTCGCCCGCATCGATCGGGAAGGGTGGAGCGGACTGGTGATAGGCCATGAAGCCAGCCGCGTCTTCAGTGCGGGCGCGAACTTGGAGCGCGTACTCGCGGCAGCGCGCGCGGGAGAATGGGAGATGTTGGACGGCATGGTGCGCGAGTTTCAGGGGGCAACGACCAGCTTGCGCAATGCGCCCTTTCCCGTAGTTGTTGCTCCTTTCGGGCTGACGCTCGGCGGCGGCTGCGAACTGTCGCTCCGCGCGAATCACGTACAGGCGGCTGGAGAATTGTACATTGGACTCGTGGAAACCGGTGTTGGGCTCATCCCCGCCGGGGGCGGCACCACCGAACTCCTCTTCCGCTTCTCGGAAGAGTTGGCTGCCTTCGAGGGCGCCGATCCGTTCCTCGCTATCCGGCGCGCCTTTGGCCTGATCGCGGCGGCGAAAACTACCTCGAGCGCCCTCGAAGCCCAGAAGTTGGGGTTGCTCCGCCGCACCGACCGCGTCACTATGAACCGCCACCGCCTGCTGCGCGACGCCAAGCAGCGGGTGCTGGACCTGGCCCAAGACTATGTCCCCGCCCCGCCGCGTACCCTCCGCACCCTCGGTGGTGATGCGTTAGGCAAGCTGCGCGCCGCGATTGCGGCGCGGCGCGAGGCGGATCAGATCAGTGATCACGATGCCACCGTCGCCCACGAATTAGCCGTCGTGCTCAGCGGCGGGGAAGCACCTCCTCGCACGGTAGCCGAGCACGAGCTGCTCGATTTAGAACGCGACGCCTTTCTCCGCCTGCTGGGGACCCGCCGAACGCAGGAGCGCATTGCGCACATGCTAGAGACGGGGGAGCCGCTGAAGAACTAGGAAGAGTCGGCAGACGGCAGGCGGCAGGCGGGTACGGACATTCGGGCTGCGCCAAACCCAGCCCGCGAAGGCGGGCTTCGTGTAGTTCCAGCCGCAACTTCAGTCGTCTGGCTGTTCGCGGGCAGCGATCAGCGCTGATCAGTTGCGTCCAACTAGAACCACGCCTGTTTGCGCTCACGATTCTCTGGTCCATCGCCGGGGACGGGTTGAAATCCTGCGCAGCGGAGCACCGGCAGCGGCGGATAGCGGGGAAACGCCGGATCTGTTTTAGACATCTCGCAAAGGTAGAAGAGCGACCCACGCTTGCTCTCGATGATTCGGGCGTGGCAGCAGCTACCGCACAGGCCGGGCGGGGGTGAACCAGCGGGCATCACCCGGCGTCCGTTAACGGGCTCACTGCAGCGGCCGCTATCAGCCCCAGCAAAGCGGGCAGTTGCCAGAGCCAAGCGAACAACGCTGCTAAAGCACGCGCGCCAGCGTGTGCTGGTAGCAGTCGGCGCACGAGTCGGTCAGCACAAGCGTATCGGGCGCGGTGAGACGAAAGAACTGCTCGGAGACGGGCGGCGGAAGCACATTGACCCGATCCTTGTAGCGCAGAACCGGGCGGGGCGGGGCGCCCCCTAGCCCCGGCTGCTCGGCAACGGTGAAGCGGGTGTACGTCACATCTCCCGGGTTGTGAAAAACCTCGAGGCTGCCGTCACGCTCGAAACGATAGCGAACGGCAATGCCCGCCTGCCGCGGCGTGATGGTCGTACCGGCGATGCCGCCCGTGGATTCCACCCACTGCCAGGAGCCGAACAGGAAGTCCGGCGTCTGCGGGGAGGCGCGCGGCGCGCACGCCGCCGCCGCGCTGAACACAAGGCAGCACCACCCCAGCAATCCCATCCGTTTCGCGGTTCTCATCTCCGCACCTCGCGTCTCGGGGAGCGAATCTCAGGCGGCGGCGGGCGCAGTGCGGCCGCGCGCGGCGACATCCCACATCTCGGTCACTTGCTGACCCCGGATCCCCCAAAGCTG
>JBBSMO010000395.1:0-3471 GCA_038233155.1 Longimicrobiales bacterium | reverse complement strand
GATGGTCCCTGGCCGCGAGCCAGACGCCGTCCTGCTCGATCTCTACATGCCCGGCGGCGATGGACTAGACGCGCTTCCGGAGCTGCTGAAGCTGGCTCCGGATCTGCCCGTCGTCATGATGAGCGGGCGCGCCTCGATGTCCGACGCCGTACGCGCCACCAAGCTGGGCGCGCACCACTTTATCGAAAAGCCGCTCACGCCGGAGGCGGTTCTGCTCACCCTCCGTTCCGCAGTCGAGCTGCGGCAGGCACGAGAGGTGAACCGGTCCCTCCGGGAGGCGCTCGCGGGTGAAGAGGGGTGGGAGATGGTGGGGCGCAGCCCCGCTATCGAGGCGGTGCGGGACACCATCCGCAAAGTGGCACCGACGGATGCCCGGGTCCTGATTACGGGGGAATCTGGTACCGGCAAGGAGCTCGCCGCGACGGCGTTGCACCGGCTCTCCGCACGCCGGGACGGCCCGCTGGTACGGGTGAACTGCGCCGCCATTCCGGGAGAGTTGATCGAGTCCGAACTCTTTGGCCATGAACGTGGCGCATTCACTGGCGCGACGGAGCGGCGGCTGGGCCGCTTCGAACTCGCCGATGGCGGGACCTTGTTCCTGGACGAGGTCGGCGACCTCAGCTCCGCCGCGCAGGCGAAGCTGTTGCGCGCACTCGAGGCGGGCGAGATAGAACGGGTGGGCGGCAATGCGCCCATTCCCGTTGATGTGCGTCTCCTTTCCGCTACCAACAAGGATCTCGATGCCGCGGTGCGGGACGGCCATTTCCGGGCGGATCTGCTCTTCCGCCTCCTCGTCATTCCGCTGCATCTTCCGCCCCTTCGCGAGCGGGCTGGCGATGTGCCTCTGCTCGCCGCCCACCTTCTCGAGCGCCTGCGCGGCCGCACCGGCCTGCGGCCGCCGCAACTCGCCCCCGAAGCCATCGAGCTGCTCGCCCGTCATACGTGGCCCGGCAACATCCGCGAGCTGGCGAATGTACTCGAACGCATTACAATTCTTCACCCGGGTACCGAGATCGGCGTGGCGGCGGTCGCTTCGGTTCTGGCGGGATCTCCGGCAGGAGCCGCGCTCGAACACGGTTTCCGCAGCGGCGACCAGCGGCCGATCGGTGAGCGGCTCGAAAGCTACGAGCGCGACCTCATCCAATGTGCGCTCGCCGCGGCTGGCGGCAGCGTGACCGAAGCCGCGCGGTTGCTAGCGACTGACCGGGCGAATCTGCACAGGCGAATGCGCCGCCTGTCGGTGCATAGGTGAACCTGGGGACAACTCGCGTGTCGATCCGACACATTCCGGCCGGGGCGGATACGGTAGCGCGCTTGCTATCCTATTGCAGATGAATGCCTTACGCAGTTCAGTTAACCTGGCATGCTGCCTGCCCTGCCTCACCCCTTCTGCCGCCACTCACCGCCAGCTTATGTTTGTCCCATGTTGACCTATCGCTCCACGATCCTGCTCACGCTGGCCGCCTGCTCGATGTTGCTGCCGGCGCCGCTGCACGCGCAAGACCAGCCTCTGGCCGACACCGTCCGGGGCTTGAACCTCCCGCCGGCGCTCGAGCAGGAGTTGGTCGCCCTCTTCAACGATCCGGCTACCATCCAGTTCACCGGGCGCACCCGCATTCCGCCTGAGAGGGTCATTGCCGGGGATGTCGCCGTGTTGGGCGGCCCGGTAACTATCGCGGGGCGGGTTCAAGGCAGAGTCGCAGTAATCAATGGAAATCTCGAGCTGTCCGAAGGGGCGGACATCAGCGGAGATGTCACCGTCGTGGGCGGCACGCTCACTGGAGTCGGGCTTGCTGCGGTTGGCGGGGACATTTCCACCTATTCCGAATCATTGCACTACCGCCGCCGGGGCGACCGCATCGCGCTCCGCGGGGATGGCGAGTCCCCGGCGGGCGAGCGGGACGGGCGCGCTGATTTCTTGATCGCAACCGGCCAGAGCTATAATCGTGTCGAGGGGCTGCCCGTCACCTTCGGACCCGTGATCGAGACCGCCGGCTCGAATCCGCTGCGAGTACAGGCGCTGGCGATCTACCGTACAGAAAACGGACTGACGCTGGACACCGACGAGATGGGATACTTCGTAAAAGCGGAGCAGCTTCTGGGCGGCCGCCGCGAGTTCCGCATCGGCGCGACCGCCCGGTCTGTCGTTTCGCCTATCGAAGAGTGGCACCTCTCCGACCTGGAGAACGGGCTGGCTACCTTTCTGTTCCGGCGCGATTTCCGCGACCACTTCGAGCGAAGGGGGTGGAGTGTTTTTGGGCAGATGGACCCCGCGGGGCTGCCGGTTTCGCTCACCGCCGAAGCGCGATTCGAAAAGCACCGCAGCCGTGCCGCCGGCAGCCCGTGGACTCTGTTCCGCAATGCCGACGAGTGGCGCCCGCAGCCGTTGATAGCCGAGGGTGACATATCGAGTGTGGTGCTCTCGGGCAAGCTGGACACCCGCAGCAACCCAGACGACCCTGCTTGGGGTTGGCTTGCGCGTATTGAAGTCGAACGGGCGCTGGACACCGATCTCGCGGCGCCTTCCGTGATTGGCCTCGGAGGGGCGCTGCCGAACACCGCGCCGGGCGCTTTCGAAAACTACACCGCTGCCTTCGTGGATGTTCGCCGCTACAATCGCGTCAGCCCCGATTCGCGCCTGAACTTTCGCCTGGTCGCCGGTGGCGCGCTTTCCGATTCGCCGCTCCCGCCGCAGCGGCAGCACGCGCTGGGCGGAGAAGGCTCCTTGCCGGGATACACATTGTTCGAGTTCGACTGCGGAGCCCGCTCGCAGCTCGTCCAGCGGCCCGCTGTTCCAGATGATGATGGTGCGCCGGGTATGGGCGAGGGCGCGGTCTTCTTCCCCGGCTACGGGTGCGACCGGTTTGCCCTGCTGCAGGCCGAGTACCGGGGTCGTCTGCGGCTCCGCTTCGATTGGGACGCCGACCCCTGGGATGATGATGACGACGATGACGACGGCCACGAGTGGAGCACGGGCTGGAGTGCATCGCCAGATTGGGTTCTCTTCGTCGATGCAGGCCGCGGCTGGGCCGTCAATCGCCCCGGCACGCAGGACATCGCCGTCGATCTCGGCCTCGGCATTACCCTCGGCAAAGCCGGCATTTTCGCCGCGGTCCCTCTGAACGGCGGGAGCGGGATCAATGTGTTCGCCAGGATCGGGCCGCGCTTTTGACGGCTTTCGCTCTTCCGCTTCCCGTGCTGTTTGCGCTCTGGGTTGCCGTCGTACCGCCCGTATCGCTGCAGGGCGCGCCGCTCCGCGTGGCTATCGACCAATCGGGGGGTGACCACCGGCCTGTCGTCACGCTCGGACCTATGCTCGACGACCCCACTCTGCGGGAGGCAGTTGCATCGGGGCTGCCGCTGCGCCTGCGGGTGCGGACGGAGCTATGGAAGAAAGGTTTCTTCGACCGGCTGGTGAGCAGCCGCGAGTTCAACCTAGCCGTTCTGCAGGATCCGTTGGATCGGTCGTTC
>JBBSMO010000394.1:0-3473 GCA_038233155.1 Longimicrobiales bacterium | reverse complement strand
GTGCAATCGCGGCGTCGTATCCGCTCGTGCGCGCAAAGACCGCCGCCGCCAACGCGCGGCGCTGCTGCAGGGCGTCCTCCGCGTCACCATCCAGCGCCGTGAGGACCGCTTGATATTGCGCGGGTTCGCACACCGCCCAAACGCGCTGGTGGTTCTTTGCCGCTGCCCGCAGCATCGCAGGCCCGCCGATATCGATGTTCTCTAAGGCGTCTTCCCGCGACGCACCGGCTTTGGCGATCGTTTGCTCGAATGGGTACAGATTGACGGCCAGCAGATCGACCGCCGCATACCCCTGCTCCAGCATCTCGGCGGAATCGCCGCCATGACCGCCCCTGGCGAGCAGGCCCGCGTGGACAGCGGGATGCAGCGTCTTGACGCGGCCATCCATCATCTCCGGATGGCCGGTGACATCCCCTACATCAACGACGGACAAGCCGGCCTCGCGCAGTGTTCGTGCCGTGCCGCCGGTGGACCAAAGGGTCCAGCCTCGCGCCGCCAGCTCTTCCGCGAAGGTGATCAGCCCGGTCTTGTCGGAGGTGCTCAGCAGCGCGATCGGCATCGTGATAGATCTTCCTGAAAAATTATCGAGATAGCTCTGGCGGGAGCTTCAATCTACGCGGATAAAAGCGCGGATTTCATCGTGCCCGGGGCTATGCTCAGCGTCCAGCCGGAACGAACCGGTTGCGACGGTGCCCGCAATCTTCTCTTGGCGAGCAAGCTGGTCCACGACTGCAGGGAGCAGGAGGTGCTCGACGCGCAGCACTCGCGCTGCCAGGTTGGCGGCGGTGTCGCCAGCGAAGACCGGCACGGGCCACTGCGCCAGGATGCGGCCGGTGTCGTACTCTTCGGCTACCTCGTGGACCGTCGCTCCCGATACTCGCACCCCCGCGCGGATCACCGCCTCGTGCACACGCCGCCCGTACATCCCGTGGCCGCCGAAGGCGGGCAACAGCGCGGGATGGATGTTGAGGACGCGCCGGGGAAATTCCGCCAGCACCTGCCGCGGCAGCAGCCGGAGATACCCGGCGAGGACGACGAGCTCGATCTCATGCTTCCGGAAGACCCTGAGGAGTTCCGCCGCGGCCTCCTCCGGTATCGCCGATTGCTGAATGTACGTGGCCACACCCGCCGCCGCGGCGCGCTCGAGCGCGCCGATCCCGGCCCGGCTGGCGACCAAGAGTTCGGCACGAGCCGCCGGGAGCCGCGCGGAAGCCCGGAAGTCGAGAAGCGCCTGAAAGTTGCTTCCTCCTCCAGATGCTAGAACGGCGACGCGCATGGCGGGCGCGGGGCGCGGATCAGGCGAAGCGGCGGCCGCCGTGGTCGGGGACCAGGAAGGGATTCGACGCTCGTTCGTGCCCGACGGTGGTTTCGGGCCCGTGGCCGGTGTAGAGCACCGTCTCGTCCGGCAGGGTGAGGATCTCGTTACGAATCGAATTCATCAGCGCTTCCAGGCTGCCGCCCGGAAGGTCCGTGCGACCGATGGAACCGGCGAAAACGCAATCGCCAACGACCGAAACGCCATCTCCGTTGAGAATCACATGCCCGGGAGCATGGCCGGGGGTGTGGCGCACGACCAGGCTGCAGTCCCCGAAGCGAATGGTATCGCCGGGAGCCAGCTCGCCGTCGGTGGGGGGCAGCGCGTCCATCCGCATGCCGAACCACTGGGCTTGCGCGGGTGCCGCGTCGTACAGCTCCGCATCATCGGCGTGCAGCAAGACGGGCGCGGCAGTCGCATCTATCGCCTGGCGGACGCCCTCCACATGGTCCAGGTGGGCGTGGGTGAGCACGATCGCTTCGATACTCAAGCCGCCGGCGCTTACGCTCTCGAGTAGCTCGGGAGTTGCCGCGCCGGGATCTACGATGATGGCCTTGCCGGAACGCGCGCAGGAAACAAGATAGCTGTTCTGCGCGAATGAACCGCCGGTGAAGCAGCGGACGACCATCTCCCCTTTCGCGCTCACGCGCACCCGCAGCCGGAAGCGCGCAACCCCGCGGCCTCGAGTCGCTCCTCCTCGTCGGTGGGCGCCTGCCAGCCGCCGGAAAAGTCCAACATTCTGCGCAGCGCATCTTCCGCGCGCTGCCGCACATCTTCCGGCACGGTGATCTCGTGCTGCTCATGATCCAGGCACCAGGCTAGCTTGGCCAGAGTGTTCAGCTTCATGTTGCCGCAGATGGCAGCGCCGGAGACGGGGACAAAGGTCTTGAGCGGGTGGCGCACGGCGAGTTGGTCCACCAGGCCGCGCTCGGTGCCGATGATCAGCGAGTCGTGCTCTTCGGCAAGCTGCACCATGCGTGCGGTAGACGCGACGAAATCCGCCTGATCGAGCAGTTCCGGGCGCGCTTCCGGGTGGAGGACGACCTTGGCCTGCGGGTGTGCGGCGCGGGCCGCAGCTAATTCCTCGATGGCAAGGTCATCGTGAACGTAGCAGAAGCCGTCCCACGCGATGATCGCATCGCGCGCGGCCTCGACCTCGCGGCCCGCGATGACCAGCGGGCGCCCGGTGCGGTCGCTCACGTAGGCAGCCAGGTTCCGGTCCGGTACGAACAGTATGCGCTGGTTCTCGGGAAGCGAATGGACGATGGCGACGGCATTGGACGAGGTGCAGCAGATGTCCGATTCGGCTTTTACCTCTGCCGTAGAGTTGACGTAGCAGACGGTCAGCGCACCCAGCCACTGCTCCTTCAGCCGGCGCAGCGCAGGCGCGGTGACGTAGTCGGCCATGGGGCAGCCGGCCCGGGGGTCCGGCATCAGCACCGTCTTCCCGGGCGAAAGGATCTTGGCCGTCTCTGCCATGAAGTGCACGCCGCAGAAGACGATCACATCCGCATCGGTCTCAGCCGCTTCCTGCGACAGGCCGAGCGAGTCACCGAGAAAGTCGCTGACCGCCTGAATTTCGCCGCGCTGATAGTTGTGACCGAGGATCACGGCATTCAACTGCCGTTTGCGCGCGCCGATCCGGCGGCGCAGATCTTCGGGAGAGAGGCGTGAATACTCGAGCGAGCTGGCGTACTTGCTGGCGATTTCGATCAACGAGGTTCTCCGGAATCAAGGAGAAGAAAGCCACGATCTCCGCGCGACAGGTACAGCGAAGGCCCGTGGAGGATCCCCCACGGGCCTTCGCACCCCCTGCAACGCAACTCAGACGGTGAAAGAACTGCCGCAGCCGCAGCCGCCACTCGCGTTCGGGTTGTTGAAGGTGAACCCGGAGCCCTGGAAGGTGGTGATGTAGTCGATCTCGATCCCTTGCAGATACTGCATGCTGAAGGGGTCTACGAAAAGGCGCATGCCCTCGACCTCGAGCGTCAGATCATCCTCGCCAGGTTCGTCTTCAATGTTCAGCCCGTATTGGAAGCCGGAACAGCCGCCCGGCAGCACACCGATGCGAAGACCGGCTTGATCGCTGGTATCCTGCTCCTCCATGTATTTGCGCACCTCGGCCAAAGCCGTTGGCGTCAACACCACTGGTGTCGTT
>JBBSMO010000393.1:0-3476 GCA_038233155.1 Longimicrobiales bacterium | reverse complement strand
GCCGCGGTCGCGCTGCTCGTTTACCTGCAGCTTTCGGCTCTGGTGCTGCTGTTCGGGGGGGAGGTGAGCGCCACAGTCGGGTAACGATTCAGGGATCAGGCGCGAGGGGCAAAAGCCACAGAATTCCGCGGGGAGAGCGCCCACGTAGTAGCATCATACCCGCTGCGCTTCTACGAAGAAATGATGCCCGGCCCAATGTCCACTGTAGCACCAGGTTGGGCGGCATGGCATGCGCAACTGCAACGGGGGGGCGATTACGTCACACGCATCTCGCTTACGAAGCGCGCCGGAGCGCTTGCTCGATCGCTACGGGGAGCTGCAGTTGCGCGAAATAACCCGCAGGATACAGGTAATCCTCTCCAGACTCATCTACCACGCGAAGTTGATTCAGTCCTGCGGCTTCGGCATCCGGCAGCACCTCATAGAGCTTGCGCGGCTCCAGTGAGGCCGCGTATCCGTCGTTCTGGATGCAGAGCGCGAATCGAGGCTCCGCTGCTTGTGAATTGCCCATGGTCGTTCAGTCCAGGTAACGCTTGATCTTGAACTCCACCTTGCCGATCCCGTGCGCCTCATACCAGTGGATCTCGGCATTGCGCACGACACCGCTCTCAAGTTGCACAGTAGCAGATCCCTTGCGTTTACGCCAGAGCGCACGACCATGAGTGCGGTACAGCGGAGCCAACTCCCGGATTCCGCTGCCGGTCGCAATGGTCTCAGGATCGCGGATCGGACCGAGGACTTCAAAGTGCATGCGCCTGAGCAAACGCAAAAGCTCGACCAAGTCGTTCAACCGCCGTTCGGCTCCGCGTCCCGCGGAGGGCGCACGAATCCTGCGGGCGGGGGATGGTGGGGAACCGTTGACAGCAACCGGAACACCGGGAGACTCCCCATGAGCCACACCACGCGCGAGTGGCTGTCCCGCCTCGGCAAGGGGCTGGTCGTCTGGACGGTCCAGGCGCTCGTGCTCGCGCTGCTGGCGGCGGCGTTGCCGAGCGTGCGGCTAGCCGACCTTACTGCCGCATACCTGGCGATCGCCGTGATTGGGCTCGTCAACGTGCTCGCCTGGCCGACGCTGGTGAGCTTGGCGGTTCGCGTGCATCCGGTGCTCTTCCCGATCCTCGCGTTCGCGCTGAACGGCGCGCTGGTTCTCGCGGCGACCCGGCTGGTGCCGGGGATCGAGATCCGGGGGGTCCTCCCCGCGATCGGGGTAACGCTCGCGCTCACCGCCTCACAGCTCTTTGTGGGCAGCGTGCTGTCGATCCACAACGACCGGGCCTACGAGCGGTTCGCCGTCCGGCCGCTGCGGCGCTGCTTCGCGAGCCCGCCGGAAGGGAAGCAGAGCGACGGCACACCGGGACTCTTTTTTCTTTAGATCGACGGCCTTTCCGAACCGGCGCTGCGCCACGCGATCGATGCGGGGTACATGCCGACGCTCGGCCGCTGGCGCGCTTCCGCGAGCCACCGGCTGATCGGGTGGGAGCCCGATCTATCGTCGCAGACCTCGGCCAGCCAGGCGGGGATTCTGCAGGGTGACAACACCGGCATCCCCGCGTTTCGCTGGTACGACAGAGACGCCGGCCGGTTGATGGTCTCGAACAGCCCGCGCGACAGCATCGAGATCCAGCGGCGCGCGTCGAACGGCAACGGGCTGCTGGCCGAAGGCGGCGTCAGCCGTGGCAACCTGGTTTCCGGCGACGCGCCCGACAGCCTGTTTACGATCAGCACCGTGCTCAACCCGAGCCGGGCGCGTTCGCTCCGCTACTTCCTGTTCTACGCCAATCCGTACAACGTCGCGCGCACACTGGCGCTCTTTTCCGCCGACGTGGTCAAGGAGCTGTGGGCCGCGTGGTGGCAGCGCGCCCGCGACCTTCCGGCAGCGCTTCGGCCTGACGCTGCAGAAGCTGGTCGAGCAGACGCTGGAGCGGCCGCATCGCGTCGGCGGGGATGGGCGCGGGGAGCTACTGGGGCACGCTCAACGCCGTGCTCACAGACGCGCTGCAGCACAACGAGCGCGCCGAGCGGGTGATCGGCCGTGCCTTCGCCCAGCACACCGACGACGGCGCGGTGCGGCTCGGGCCGGAAGCAAAGCGGATTCGGCGACCGGACGTGCCGGGCGGGGCAGCGGGGGATGAGGTGGTGGTCACCGCCTCGGGCAACCTGGGGCTGATCTACTTCCCCGCCTGGCCGGGGCGGATGAGTCTGGAACAGATCGACGCCGCCTTTCCCGCCCTGATCCCGACATTGGCGTAGCACCCGGGGATCGGCTTCGTGATGGTCCGCGCGTCACCTGCGGCGGGAAGACACTTTCTCCAATGCACCCGACATCCTGGTCAACAGCTGCTACGATCCCCAAACCGGCGAGATCGCGGCGTTCGAGGAGCTGGTCGGCTCGCACGGCGGGCTGGGTGGCCCCCAAACGCAGCCGTTCGTGCTGTACCCCGCCGGGTTCGACGCTGGCGCCGATCCGATCGTGGGCGCGGGCGCCCTGCACCAGCTGCTGCAGGGGTGGCGCACACAGTGCAACGGCGCCCAACTCCAGTCGCATCGGCGCTGACGTTACCCACGATCGGCGGAGAACGTGCGGTACGGATCAGCGCGAAATCCCAACTCCTTCGCCCCGGGCGAAGATCGGCACCGGCCCCCGCGCACTGATCCGGACGCCGCACCTCGTTCGACATGCACAGCACAGGAGACCGAGTGGAGCGTACCCTCTCACCCGCCGTCCGCACGGTCCTGGTTGTGGCCGCGACGGTTGTGGTCCTGGCGGGGATCCGCTGGATCGGGGGGCTGCTGGGCGGTCTCGCGCTGGCGGTCTTTTTTGCGCTGCTCAGCCGGCCGGTATACGTGTGGCTGCGGAACCGGGGAGCCCCCTCGTGGCTGGCAGTCGTCGCGCTCGCGCTGCTGCTCTTCGGGATCGTCGCGGTTCTCGTCGGGATCGTGCTGGGCTCGGTCGCGGGGCTGGTCGCCAACATCGACAAGTACCAGGCGCTGCTCGCGGGCCGGGTCGAGGGGATTCGCGAAATGCTCGAGCGCGCCGACGTCACCCCGGACGATCTTGGGATCCCAGCGGACACGGCCGGTGCGCTCACCCTGCTGCTGGGTTTTGTTTCCACGGCCGCGGCACTCGCCGTCAACTTCTTCTACATCCTGCTGGCGGTCCTTTTTCTGGTCGTCGACGGTCCGCGTATGATGCGGGCGCTGCAGGGGTGGCTGGGCGCGTCGCACCCGCTGGTGGAAAACCTGGAGGCGTTCGGGCCGGAGGCCGCGCGCTACTTCGGGGTCCGCACGCTGGTCAACGCGATCACCGGGGCTGCGCTCGCCGCGGCGTTTTTGTTTCTCGGCGTGGACTTCGCCCTGCTCTGGGGCGTGCTGATGTTTTTCCTCAGCTATGTGCCGTATATCGGCATCTATCTGGCCGGCGCGCCCCCGGTGCTGCTAGCGTTGGCCGAGCACGGCCTCGGGCAGGCGCTATTCGT
>JBBSMO010000392.1:0-3492 GCA_038233155.1 Longimicrobiales bacterium | reverse complement strand
GTTCATGAACGCGCTCGCGAGCCTCTCGAAGAGCCCGGGCAGCCGTTCGGGAGCGGGCGGCTCCAATTCTTGGGGCGGAAGCCGGTCCGGCGCGCGCGCGGGCGGCGGGTTCAGGGATGGCTGTGGCAGAGAGGTGCGCCGCCCGGCGTCGTGGCGGGTCTGGTAGCGGGTACCCTCCGTGTTCTCCGCAGCGCTGGCATGCGAGCGGGTATGCCACCGCGACCGCTGGGGCGCGGCGCTATGCGCAGCGGCCGTTGCCAATTGCGGCGCGCCGCCGGATTGCAGCGCGCGGACGACCGAGTCGGCATCAGGGAACCGGTCTGCCGGTTCATGGGCGAGCGCACGCGTGAGCACGGTGCGGAGCGCCTCCGGCAGAGCCGCCTCGCGAAGTTTCGCATGCGCAGCGGGCAGCTCGACGCTCCTGCGTGCAGGGTCACCAGCGGAAAAAGCGCGCTCTCCCAAGGCGACATGAAAGCCGACGGCGCCGAGGCTGAAGACGTCCGACGCGGGGGTGATGCCTCGCTCGCCGCGCATCTGCTCGGGCGAGGCGTACGCGGGAGAAAAGGGAGACGACCCGGCAAGCGTGAGATGGGTGATGGTCTCCTCGTCATTAGTCAGCTCGGCGATGCCGAAGTCCAGCACCCGCACCTCGATCTCCCCCTCGCACTGCTCGAGGAACAGATTCCCTGGCTTGACGTCCCGGTGAATCAGACCTGCGCGATGCCCCGCGCCGAGCCCCCGCGCCGCCTGGGTCAGAATACGCTGCGCGAGCGGCAACGAAGGGGCGCCCGCCCGCCGCAGCCGCGACGCCAGATCTTCCCCCTCGAGCAACTCCATGACGATGAAGTCGAGCTCGAGCGTAGGGTCGGTTCCGTAGTCGTAGACTGTGACGATATTGGGGTGATGCAGCCGTGCGGCGGCGCGCGCCTCACGGTGAAAGCGCGCCCGGAGGCGGGTGTGGGCATCCTCGTCGTTGATCCCGGCCGAAATCACCTTGACTGCAACCGGCCGCGCCAACCGCTCGTCGGTCGCCCGGTACACCGCTCCCATCCCGCCGCGGCCAATGACCTCGTCGATCAGGTAACGGCCGGCGAGGGTACGCCCGGCCAGCAGCGCTTCAATTCCGTACATCCTTGCTCCAGACCAGCGGTGGTTGGGGCAGCGCCTCTCCCGGTGCCGCCCGCGACCTGAGTATCTACCTGTACGCCGCGTGTCCGGCAATGGTTTCGGAAAAGCCGCGGTGCCGCGGCGTCACCTCGCCATATCCGCTATTCCCGCGCCCCGCATGCATTCGACGGCCCCCGCCGGGCCCGCTGCCGAGCACTGGGCGGCGCGGGCGGCTGCATTTGGCTCGAGCACCCATATTTCCTCGCCTGCAGCACGATAACAGGCGTTCCGGTTGCTGCCCGCGGGAACGCTCGCGCAATAGGCCAGCCCGTCCGCCGCCACCGCGGTGACGTCAATGAAATTCTTCACCACGCCTACGTGACACCACGTCTGTGCATCGGCAGGCGCAAGCGAGCAAAGCCGGGCAGATTCGCCATGATCCTGTACAGTGCGCCCGCTGATGTCGCGGCCCAAACTCGAGAAGCAGATTCCCCGGTACTCCCCGGGTGCCTCGTTGCAAAAGCCGATCGTCGCCGGAATGTCGCCGCCGTTGCGGAAGAGCACCGCGGAGGTTTGCATGGCGTAGCAGGCGTTTCCATAGCGCGTAGCCAGGCTCGAGCAAGGGTGATGCAGGTCGGTATCGTCCAGCGGTTCGAATGTCGACGCGGCAGGGTGTCCGGGAGATGCGGCTTCCCCGGCATGATGTTCCGCCGCGGTGCCGCTCTCTACGTGCTCGTCGTGGATCGCCGCGTGTTCGCCCGCTTCCGCATCTCCGGCACTCTTCTGCGCATCGTGGGCATGACCGCCAGCGAGCATCTCGGTGTGGTGCGGCGCCGTGGCGTTGCCGATGTTCTCCATGAAAGCGCCGCCATAGCAGCCCTCGCGTTCCCAAGGGTCGCCGAGCAGGTCGCAATCCGCGAGTGCGCGCGGCAGGTCGTGGCCGCGAAACATGGTGACGCCGTGCCCGAGGCCGTGCACGCACTGGAACAGGAGCCAGCGGCTCACGTCCTCGCCGCGTTGTTCTTCGCACAGGCCAGCGAGCGAGGCGGCGTCCACGGCACTACCGGCACGTTGCAGATCCGCGAAGTAGGCCTGAATGACTCCGTGGTAGCAGCCGGACTGAAAGGCGGGCGAGCAGCGGCCAAAGGTCGTGCTCACCTCAGCGGCGGGATCGTACGCGGAGATGCCGATGGCGTGCGCGTATACATGCCCGTCGCGCTGCACGTCCGGGTCTGCGGCGGCAGTGCGCTCGAGCTGCTTCATCGCCCCGGCTACCCCCTGCTGCGCGAGGGTGGCGAGAAAGACCGGCTGATAGCATTCGATTTTGCCGGCTCGCGCGAGCTCCGCGCATTGGGGTGCCGGGTTGGCCGCACCGGCCGCCGCAGATGCTGCCGGGGGCGCGGCTGGCGCTCCGCAGCCGCTGGCGGTGAGAGCCGCGGCGATCAACCAGAAGACCGAAGGGTTCGCTTTCATGCTACCTGAGCGTCCGAGATACCTGGCGCGGGCACTCCGGCGCCGAGGTTGCGGCGGAGCAGGGGGTTCAGATCGGGATCGCGGCCCATGAACTCACGGAAGAGATCGTCCGCATCCGCGCTGTCGCCGCGCGAGAGAATGGCGTCCACGTATGCGCGCCCGGTTTCGCGGTTGAAGATACCTTCTCTTTGGAAGCGGGTGAAGGCGTCGGCGTCCAAAACTTCGGACCAGAGGTAGCTGTAGTACCCTGCGGCGTAGCCGCCGGTGAATACGTGCGAAAAGGTAGCGAGAAAATGATTCCGGGCGAACTCGGGGCGAATCGTGTAGCGGCTGATGATCTCTTGCGCATAAGCAATCGCATCCCCGTCGCGTTCGGGATCGTAGTTGATGTGGAGGTTCAGGTCCACTACGCCTAAGCTAAGTTGCCGCATCTGGTGGCTGGCGGCCATGAAGGTGCGCGCGGCGACCATCTTTTCGTACAACCCTTCCGGGATGGGTTCGCCCGTTTCATGATGCCGCGCGAACAGGTCCAATGCTTCCCGCTCCCACGTCCAATTCTCCATGATCTGTGAGGGCAGCTCGACCCAATCCCGCGGGACGTTGGTCCCGGCCCGCGCAGGCACCTCTACGCGTGAGGTAAGGTGGTGCAGCAGATGGCCGAACTCGTGGAAGGTGGTCTCGACTTCGTTGTGGGTCAGCAGAGCGGGGTGATCTCCATCGGGCGGGCTGAAGTTGGCAACGATCAGCCCCAAGTGGGGTGAGAAGCTGCCTTCGAGCGGGCCGCCGGTGATGAAGGCGTCCATCCATGCACCCGCCCGCTTAGACTCGCGCGGAAACCAGTCTGCGTAGAATGCGCCGAGGCGTGTGCCATCTTCGTCGATAACCTCGTAGAACTGCACGTCCGGATGCCAG
>JBBSMO010000391.1:0-3499 GCA_038233155.1 Longimicrobiales bacterium | reverse complement strand
CGGGGCGGTGCGGCGACGGCTCGACCGTCTGCACGCGGCCGCCGCCGGGAAGGCCCTTAGGCGTCACATTTTGCCACGTCTTCCCGTCGTCGCGGGTCACATGAATCAGACCATCGTTCGAGCCGGTCCAGATCACGCCGCGCGTGTGCGGAGACTCGGCTATCGAGTACAGCGTGCTGTAACACTCTTCGCCGGTGATGTCCCGGGTGATAGGGGCGCCAGAGATCACATGGCCCCGCGGGTCGTTGGCCGTGAGGTCGGGGGAGATGGTCTCCCAATTGGCACCCTCGTCCCGGCTGCGATGCAGAAACTGCGATGCGTGGTACACGGTGTTCGGGTCGTGCGGAGACACCGCTATTGGGCTCACCCGCTGGAAGCGCTGCTTCAGATCCTTAGGGTTGTGGCCGTACATGTTCTGCGCGCCCACGTAGTAGTTCTTTTCCTGCCCCGTGAGCTCGCTGTAACGCCCGAACCGCCCTTTGCAGTTGCTGTAGACGATGGAGCCGCCACTCCCAGGCTTGGGCACGGCCGGGCCGGTTTCGCACCCGCCGATCTGCCGCCACCACGCCATAGCCGCGTCCGGCCCGCTGGCGAGCGGTGCCTGGCTAGGCACCGCGATGGTAGTGTTGTCCTGCTGCCCCGCATACACCCAGTACGGGAACTGGTCATCTACGGCTACCTGGTACAGCTCGGCTGTCGGCTGGTTGAGCTGCGTAGACCAGGTCGCGCCGCCGTCCAGCGAGACGTTGGCCCCGCCGTCGTTGGACTGTACGATGAGGTCCGGGTTCTCCGGGTTGATCCACATGCCGTGGTTGTCACCGTGCGGCGTCGGCTTGCGTTCAAAGGTCTTGCCGCCATCTACGGACTTGTAGAAGCCTTCGTTGTTTACCCACACCACATCGGGATTCGTCGGGTGCGCATCTACGTAGGTATAGTAGAACGGACGGCGGATCAGCCCGTTTTCCGAACTCGTCTGCTGCCAGCTCGCACCCGCATCATCCGAACGGTAGAGACCCGCCTGCGTGCCAGGGGCTTCGATCAACGCGTAGACGCGGTTCGGAGTTGCGGGGGCAACGGAAACCGAGATCTTGCCAGTGAGCCCCTGCGGCAGCCCGTTGCCGAGCTCCGTCCAACTGTCGCCGGCATCGGTGCTCTTGTAGACCCCGCCCTCGTTGGCGCCGGAGATGATGGTCCACGGCTTTCGCTCGGTGCGCCACATGCCGGCGTAGATCACGTTCGGGTTGGCGGGGTCGATGGCGATGTCCGATGCCCCCGTGCTGTCCGAAACGAAGAGCACCTTGCTCCAGTTGCGGCCGCCGTCCCGCGTGCGGTAAACGCCCCGCTCCGGGTTCGGTGCGAACGGGTTGCCGACCGCGGCGAGCCAGACGGTGTTCGGGTCGCGCGGGTGCACGATCAGCTCGCCGATCTGCCCGGCATCCGGAAGCCCGGCGAACGCCCACGTCTTGCCCGCATTCGTCGATTTCCACACTCCCTTGCCGATTGAAACGTTGCTGCGTACCGCCGCCGAACCGGTCCCGACGTAGACGATGCTGCTGTCCGACGGAGCGACATCGATCGCGCCGATCGAGCCTACTGGCAGAAACCCGTCCGAAATGTTCTCCCAGTGCTGCCCCGCGTCGCGCGTCTTCCACACCCCGCCCCCCGTCGAGCCCATGTAAAAGGTGAAGGGGTGCGCGGCATGACCCGCCACCGCTGTCGCCCGCCCGCCCCGGTGCGGCCCGATCATGCGGTACTGCATTCCCGCGAACAGCGTGGTGTCGAACGCCATGCCGCCACCCGCCCGCGGCGCGGATTGCGCCTGCGAGGGCAGCGTCGCACAGGCGCCGGTTGCCGACGCCACGACCAATACGAGCACAGAGGTGCGCAGGGAACCAATCGCGCGCACGAAGCCTGGTGAGTACATGCGTCTCTTGAAAACGGGTGCAGGGGTGATAGGAGGCAGCTACATATTGCGCATCCGCGGGTCGCGTCGCAACTCCCGAGGTGCGGTTTCCGGGTGCCGCGGAGCCGCAGAGGCACGTCCCGGGTATCCGTCGGACTGCCGCACCTGCGTGCGCCAGGACGCGCTATGGGCTGCCGGGTTCTTTATGGGCCCTGCGGGGCGTGGAAGATCTGTAAGCCCCCGTCTCCCTACCCCGGTTTGTTACACAAAGTCCTTGACAGCCGCCCCGCGGCGTATTACCATCATTCCATGGCATCCGTTCACCCGCTCCGCCCGCGCACCGGCACGCCCGCCAGCACCAATGGCGGCCCCCCCGATGACGGGCATCAGCCGCCGCTCGCGCTGCATGACCGCGCGATGGACAACCTTCGCTACATCCGCGAAACGATGGAGCGGGCGGGGAGCTTCACCGCCATCTCCGGCTGGGGCTTGGTGGGAATCGGCGTCACTGCATTGGTAGCTGCCGTCTTGGCATCACGGCTCTCCGCACCCGCGGAATGGCTGGGTTTGTGGATGGCGGAGGCGCTGCTCTCCTTTGGGATTGGCGCGGGGTCCATCGCGCGAAAGGCGCGGGCTGCGCGGGTGCCGGTGCTCTCGGGCCCGGGTGCCAAGTTCGCATTGAGCCTGGCGCCGCCGCTGATCGCGGGCGGGCTGCTCACCGCCGTGTTGTTCGCGGCGGGGCTGATCACCGCTCTGCCGGGAATGTGGCTGCTGCTGTTCGGCACCGGCGTAGTAACGGCGGGCGCCTTCAGTGTGCGCATCGTCCCCCTGATGGGGTTGTGTTTCATGGCGCTGGGCGGGCTTGCTCTGTTCGCGCCCGCTGCCTGGGGTAACCTCTTCATGGCCCTCGGCTTTGGCGGGCTGCACATCGTTTTCGGCCTGTTCATCGCGAGGAGGCATGGTGGCTAAGGCAAAACCTAAGGAGCAGGAGCAGGTTGCCGGCGGCTTGTACAGCGTTGATGGCGGCAACGCCGAGCTCGCGCCGCCGGAGCTCGACCGTCTGATCCACGAACGGATGCGGCTCGGCATCGTTAGCGCACTCGCCGTCAACGAACGGCTCAGCTTCAACGAGCTCAAGGACATGCTCGGCGCCACCGACGGAACCCTTAGCGTGCACGCGCGTAAGCTCGAAGATGCGGGGTATCTGCACTGCATCAAAGGCTACCAAGGGCGCGTGCCGAAGACCGAATTCCAGATCTCCGCTGCAGGCCGCGCGGCATTGGGCCGATATCTTAATCATATGGAGGCGCTGATCCAGGCAGTGCGCGAGGGATGACGGCCTTTTTTTGCCGCGCAGCTTTGCGCTGCAAAGGGCATTGCAGGCAGCAGCGCTTACCCTGGCGGCGGCGCCGGAGCATGGTCTACTTCAACACTCGAAACTGATGTCCATCACCAGCTCGAATACAGGTCTTCACGTTGCCATGATCATGGACGGCAACGGACGCTGGGCGACCGCACGCGGCAAACCGCGGATCATCGGGCACCGTGCGGGTGCGCAGGCCGTGCGCCGCATCGTCGAAGCCGCCCGGGGCGGGG
>JBBSMO010000390.1:0-3526 GCA_038233155.1 Longimicrobiales bacterium | reverse complement strand
TACCGGCAGGACCCGGCCGGCTGGCACCGGGCGGGGTGAGGAGGCTCGCTCAGCGCCCAACCTTCACGCGCACCACGGTCAACAGCGCGCGCCAGGAGGAGCCGCAGAACACGGGCGACCGGGGGTCCAACTCGACATCGATGCGGGAAATGAACCCGCGGTTGCCAATAGCGCGGCCCCAGCACTGAACGCGGACCGGCGGGTGCGCGAGTACCCACGGCGGATCTGCCCAGCCTTGCCGATTGGCCTGCCTCACTGGTCCGCGACTGATCCTGCGCGCCACGCAAATTTCCCACGGCAATCGTCTCAAGAGAATCGAGTCGATCATTCCGGTTTCTCTGCTGGAAGCGGGTGCAACGATAATCTACATAACAGATCGGGAATTGGCTCAACACTCCGCCGGGGTGGAGACTCGCCGCATGTGACCCGGTGGTGGCGGGCGCCACCCGGAGAGTCCTTGACGGGATTTGACCTTCGTGCTATTCTTGTAGCACAAGGCTGCATTCGCAGCATACGCCACCGCGCCGGTGCCCACAGGCACCATTCCGCACTCTTCTCCGCACCTCGTCATGACTGCTCTCCCGCATGCGCACCTGACCCGCCGTGAGCGGCAGATCATGGACAGCATCTATCGACGAGGCGGGGCAACCGTCGCCGAAGTATTGAAGGATATTCCCGACCCGCCCAGCTACTCGGCCGTGCGGGCGATGCTCGCAAAGCTGGAGCGCAAGGGGCACCTGACGCACGCCGAGGAAAGCTTGCGCTACGTCTACTCCGCTACCCTGCCGCGTGACGAGGCGCGGGAGTCGGCGCTGGACCGGCTGGTGCGGACCTTTTTCGACGGCTCCGCGGCGAAGGCCGCGGCCGCACTGCTCGATCGGGCGGCGCCGGAGACGAGCCGCGAGGAGTTGGACGAGTTGGCCGCGCTCATCGAGCAGGCCCGCCGGGAGGGGCGATGATGCCGGCCCCGCTGTGGGACGTTGAGGTGTCGCGCATGGCGGTGGGTGTGCTGCTGGACGCCTCCCTCAAGGGGCTGATGATCCTGCTCCTGGCTGCCCTTGCCGTGCTGCTCCTGCGCCGCGCCTCCGCGGCGGCTCGTCACCTGGTCTGGAGCCTGACTTTCGCCGCCCTGCTGGCGTTGCCTCTGCTCTCGGCAGCACTGCCGAGGTGGGAGATCCCCGTCTGGCCCGCCTCCGCGCCGGTTGCCACCCGGATCTCGCTCGCGCCGACCCGGGCGGCGGTGAGCACCGGCCTGTACGTACCGGGGACTTCTCCGGCACCGGACGTACCCGCAATTGCCTTTTCGTGGAGCACCATCGTGGCCGGGGTCTGGTTCGCGGGCGCTGTGCTCGCGCTCGCCACGCTGCTGTTCGGCATGGTGCGGGTGCGATGGCTGGCCCGCCGGGCGCGGCCGGTCACGAAGGGTCCGTGGGCGGCGCTGGCGGAGCAACTCCGGGCGGAGCTCGGCTTGTACCGCTCTGTGCAGCTGCTGGAGAGCCGCGACTCCGTGATGCCGATGACGTGGGGCACGCTGCGCCCGGTGGTGCTGCTCCCTGCGTCTGCCGGGCACTGGCCAGCTCCGCGGTGCGAAGCCGTGCTGCGGCACGAGCTGGCGCACGTGCAGCGCTGGGACGCGCTGACCCAGTTGGGTGCGGAGCTGGCGTGTGCGTTGTACTGGTTCAATCCGCTGGTCTGGGTGGCGGCGCGCTGGCTGCGGATCGAGCGCGAGCAAGCGTGCGATGACCGGGTCCTCGGCGCTGGCACCAAGCCGTCCGACTACGCGAACCAACTGCTGGAGACGGCTCGCTCACTCCGCGTTGAGCGGGGAACTTCGGGGGCGGCGATCGCGATGGCGCGGCGTTCGCAGCTTTCAGTGCGCCTGCGGGCCGTGCTGGATGAGAAGCGTTGCCGTGATACAGTTGCTCGATGGCTGGCGGTCATCACCTCGCTGGCCGCCGTTGCTCTGGTCCTGCCGCTCGCTGCGATGCGCCCTAGCCCACGATCTCATCATAGAGCGGCGCTGACCTCAGCAGTGGCGACAAAGGAAATCCGAGGCGTTCCGAAGATGCCGGAGACCGCCGGACCTTCCGAGGCAACAGGTGGCTTGATTCCCAGGGGCGGGGCGGGGCCACTTGCCAGCGATCGCGCGCAACACGATACGGTGCCGAAGTGGGTCGCAGGAGTCGCCGGTGCGACGGAAGTCAACGGCGAAGGTGAATTTCGGCAGGTTGCCCAAGAGCTTGCCGGATCCAAGGAACAGGTCGAGCCCACCATCCAGCGGCTACAACGCCTGTCTAAACAGCCCGGAATGGGGCTGTACCTCCAGTTCAATCGCTCCGTGAAGCCATTCAGCGTTGTCCTTGCGCCGTTGGGCCCCTCCGACGGTTCGCGTGAAGTAGTCATGCCGGTGGGCAAACTTGCGCTGCAATCCGGCCCTAAATCTCTATCCGGTACTTCCTCCGGGCTTCCGATGGTGGCCACATTTTGGGTGAACGATGCAGCTCAGCGGGTATACACCTTTCGCGTGCCGGAGACAGTCCAATATGTGACGATCGTGCGAGACAACGACGTGATCGCTGCCGCCTACCCGTTGAACAGGAAGAAGGCGGGCGGGCTCGTTACGTTTCATGTCAAGTAGGTTCGCAGTTGAACCGGCGAAGACGCACGAAAGCATGCCCGAATCGTTAACGAACAAGGTCGCGCAGGCGCGAGACAGCCTGGGATGTGAAATGTCTGGTGCAGAGGGATGCCATTCAAAGAATATTGGAGAAGTAGCTTTTCTCTCTACCGCTGTTCGGGAGTTCGCGTTTCTCGCCGCGGAGATCGCTGCTTCAGTCCTTCTGTACGGCGAAACCGGATCTGGTAAGACGTACCTGGCACGGGTGATCCATGACCTCGGCCCGCGCCATTGCAAGCCGTTCGTGCCGGTCAACTGTGCCGCCGTACCGGAGAACCTGTTCGAGAGCGAAATGTTTGGCCACGTCCGCGGAGCATTCACGGGTGCCACGGATTCGCGACCCGGCCTCTTCGAAGCGGCAAATGGGGGAACGCTCTTCCTGGACGAAGTAGGAGAGCTACCTCTCTCCATCCAGCCAAAACTGTTGAATGTGATGGAGCAAGGTAGCATCAGGCGGGTGGGCTCCGCGCGTTACACCCCATTGGATGTACGCGTGATCTCTGCCACGAACCGCGACCTTCGGGAAGCGGTTCAGCGAGGACGGTTCCGGGAAGATCTTTACTTCCGGTGTGCGGTGTTGGATTGCCGAGTCCCGCCGCTCCGGGAGCGGCGTACGCAGCTTCCAGATGTTGTTCATTGGCTGCTTGGGAAAATGAGCCCTCCTGACTCGCCATCGATCGAAGTTAGCGAGAAGGCGCTCGAAGCGCTTTGTGCCTATTCGTGGCCGGGAAACGCTCGCGAGCTGGACAACGCACTGCGCCGTTCCGTCGCATACTCTCGCGGAGGAACCATCGAGCCGCGGCATCTCCCGGACACCGTCCGGTATTTCCACCATTCTACCAACGGAAT
>JBBSMO010000389.1:0-3527 GCA_038233155.1 Longimicrobiales bacterium | reverse complement strand
TGGACTCCGCACCATCCTGTGGCCTTGAAAAAGATTCGCGAGCTGAATGGCATCTCTGTGGCGGAAGATGCAGATCGCCCGGACGATGAGCGGGGGGAAATCATCATTGGGGCGGCTGAAACGCTGAACACGGTCGCTGCCCATCCTGCCGTTCGCAGCTATTTGCCGTCGTTAGCCGCTGCCGCGGGTCTCGTGGCCGGCCCTCAGATCCGGAATCAGGGCACCATAGGCGGGAACGTTTGCCTGGACACCCGGTGCACCTACTACAATCAGTCGCACTTCTGGCGCCATGCCCTCGGCTACTGCCTGAAAAAAGACGGCGACATCTGCCACGTCACCAAGGTGGGGAAGAAGTGCGTGGCCGCCCACTCCGCGGATACGGCGACGGTGCTGATCAGCCTGGGGGCGAGCTTGGAACTAGTTTCTCCCGCGGCTGTGCGAACCGTACCGGCCAGTGACTTCTTCATCGCGGATGGCGAGTGGAACACCGTGCGTCGCCGGGACGAAATTTTGACGCGCATCCGGGTTCCGATGCCGGGGCCCGGCAGCCATTTCGCCTATCGAAAGCTGCGCCAGCGCGGCTCGATCGACTTTCCCCTGCTCTCGATAGCGGTTGCTGCCAACCTCGCGGGCGACAGCACCGTGACCTCGCTGACGGTGGTCGTCTCGGGGCTCGGGAGCCGCCCGCGCGTAGTGAGTGGTCTCGATAAGATCGCGGTGGGAGAGCCGCTCGAAAAAGTGGTGGACGCGGTCGCCCGGCAGGCGCACAAGCAGTCGCACCCGCTCGAAAACATGATCGTGGACGCGAAATGGCGGCGGGCGATGGTGCCGGTGTACGTGCGGCGCGCGCTCGAGGAGATTGCAAGCTGACAGAAACGGGGACCGATTTCTACTCGAGCGGTGTCGGAGAGAGAATCCACCCGTGCCACCATCAGGGCGGTGCCGAGTTATGCTCCCGACCACAACTCCAGCGCTGTTCACGACTGCCGCATCCGGCTCCTGACATACCAGAGGATCGGGACGGGGAGGAAGAACGGCTGTGACACATGTAGCGATAACCGGCCCGTAGCTCGACCCCCTCGGGATCCGATAGACCCGAGACCCGAGACCCGAGACTTCTTCACCTTCCGTACAGCGCGTTGAAGAGCACCTTGAAGGTGTCGTGCGGCTGGCCGCGGTGCTGCGGCCGGAAGCCGAAGAGGATCACCTTGCCCTCGCCGATCTCGGCCTCTACGAGTGCCGCCTTGCCGGCGACCTGCTCCTCTGCCTGCGCATAACCGGACATCAACAGATCGCGCTCGGGGTAGCGCGCTACGACGTGAACGTTGTCGGCGCCGGGCGCGACTTCGAAAACCGGCCCGCGCGCGTAGTAGACGGCGGACTCTTCCGGCATTCCCGACGCGAGCGGCTGCGCCGTATCCCAGCGGACTCGCAGCAGCGAACCCGGTGAGTACCAGGCGTCCGGCCCGTCGTGACCTTCGGTTACGTCGCGCACCGGAACTCCCAGGTCGCGAATGCCGAGCTCGCTGGAGGAATCCAGCAGTACAAGTGTGCCGCCGCCCTCTACAAACTGCTTCAGCGCGGCGATCCCTTCGGCGCCGATCCCGCCGGCGAAGTCGGGGTGGGCACGGCGCGAGCCTTCGACGATCTCGTCGTAGCCCAGGTCCGGAATCACGATCACATCGAAGTCGCTGGCGAGACCGCCGGCGCGCATGCGCGGGCTGAGTATGGTATCGAAGGGCACCTCCCACTGCTCGAAGACCCATCGCGTCCAGCCCTCATCCATCGAGCCTGTCCAGGGCTTGTAGAGGCCGACGCGAAGTTGCTCGAGCGTTTCTCCCACCGGGGCGCCGCGCAGCGCCTGCCCGCTCACGCCTAAGTCGCGCGCCCACTGCTGTGACTTTTGGGCGAGGCCAGAGACGCCGCTGATCACCGGCGTACCCGCCGGCCAGCTTTCGCGGCCGGCGCGGACCGGCGCTGATGAAAACGTCACTTTGCCGCCCTCTTTCAGCGCGGCGTGGATGGCGCGGTGCGTGGCGTTCTGCCGCGGGTCCAGCGCGATGGCATTGCCGCTGCCCTGAATGCGCCCGGCGGGAATCATGACCGAATCTACCTTGGCTAGCCCGCTCGTATTGAAGGGCGCCTCAACCGCGACGGCATCTACACCCATCTGCAGCGGCAACGTCCAACCCGCAACGTCGTAGGGCACGTCCGGCGGCCCGCCGGGATACTGGCGCATGTCCGGGTACGCCTGTCTCTCGAGCAGATCTTTGGCGTGGGCGCGGAAGGGCTGCCCCATCAGCACTACCCAGCTTCCCGCCGCATAACTCCGCCCCGCCACCTGCAGCGGCTGCTGTGCGCGGTGCACCTCCACGCCGCCCTTCTGCAGCGTTTGCAGCATAATGGCCGCCGACCCGGGGTCCGCTTGGTCCGCCGGGACGATGTAGGCGAAGGGCCCGCCCGTCTCGCCGGCGCGCACCTGCTTCTGGGCGAGGCTAGCGAAATTGCGCACGAAATCTTCGCGTTGCCGGTGCAACAGCTTGACCAACGCATACCCCGAAATCAGCTCATACTCGACAATGTCGCGCGGCGTCCAATCTCCGCCTGCCCAGGCCTCGGGGAACATCGAACCGGGGCCCGGCTGTCGCAGCGAGTCTACATTCTGCTGGATCGCGTCGCCGTAGTCCGCGCTGGCGGCCTCGGAGAGAATTCCGACCATGTTGTGGCGCGCCGGAACCGTCCGCCCGCCGCCATGCCACCAGAGGTCGTACGTCTGCTGGTGGGTGATGCCGGTTTTGCCCGCTTCCGTCAGGTCGAGGGCCATCTGCGTGCCGACCACGTTGGTCATCCGCACGATGAGCGGGTCGATGTTCGGGTTGATCGGGTCGTCGAAGGGCGGAATAAAGTAGCGCGCGCCGCGGTTGCCCTGCTGGTGCACATCCCAAACAACTTCGGGGAACCACTGCTTGTACAACACGCTTGTCACAGCCTGCGTTTCCGGCTGCGTCACCATGTAGAAATCGCGGTTGTTGTCGTGCCCTACATAGAAGTGGTACAGCATAGGCATCTGCGCGCCGCTGCTGGCGGTCTGGCGAGTCCTCATCCACCAGTCACGGGTGATGTCCAGGCCGTCGGGGTTCATCCCGGGAACGAGGAGCACCACGACGTTCTCGAGCTGGCGCGCCAGCGCCGTGTCGGTCGTCAGGTCGTACGCCAGCTCCATCGCCATCTGCGTGGCCATGATCTCGTTGCCGTGCAGCGAGGCGCCGATGAAGGCGACGGCCGGCTGGCTCGCGATCAGCCGCTCGCGCTTGGCGTCGCTCAGGCCGCGCGGGTCGGCGAGGCGCGCCTGCACGCGGCGGATCTGCTCGAGCCGCGCCCCGTTGGCCGGCGAGGTGATGGTGGCGAGCAGCATCGGGCGCCCCTGCGCGCTGCTGCCGATGGTGTCGAGCCGCACGGCCGATGAAGCTACCGCGAGCCGCGCGAAATAGCCGGTGATCTGCGCCCAGTCGGCGAGCTCGCCATCG
>JBBSMO010000388.1:0-3538 GCA_038233155.1 Longimicrobiales bacterium | reverse complement strand
GTGATCGTCCAGAGCAACGTCCGCGGGCGTGACCTGGGCGGGTTCGCGGCGGAGGTACAGCAGCGCGTGGGCGAAAAGGTGGAGCTGCCGGAGGGATACTTCGTCACCTACGGCGGGCAGTTCGAGAACCAGGAGCGGGCCACACGCCGCCTGCTGCTGATCGTTCCGCTGGTCCTGCTGCTGATCGTGGGGCTGCTCTACGCAAGCTTCGGCAACAGTCGGCAGGCGCTGTTGGTCATGCTGAACGTCCCGTTCGCGCTCGTCGGGGGAATCGGGGCGCTCTGGCTGCGCAGCCTTAATCTGAGTCTTAGCGCGTCCGTCGGCTTCATCGCCCTCTTCGGCGTCGCGGTGCTGAACGGTGTGGTGCTGGTGGCCTACATCAATCAGCTGCGTGATGAGGGACGGCCGCTGGACGAGGCGATACGTGAAGGGTCCGAAACACGCCTCCGGCCAGTGCTGATGACGGCGATGGTGGCGAGCTTCGGCTTCATTCCCATGGCCATCTCCACCAGTCCCGGATCGGAGGTGCAGCGGCCGTTGGCTACGGTGGTGATCGGAGGTCTCATCACATCCACCTTCCTCACGCTGATCGTGCTGCCGGTCGTCTACGGGTGGCTGGAGGAGCGGTGGCCCGGCTGGGCGGCGAAGTACCATCACCAGGTCCGCCGCCGTCGCCCAGCGCCTCCGGTGGCGAGGGATCTCGAGACGGCGGGGGCGGGCGACTGATCGACGCACACATCTGCGGTACCCTGGCCGTCCGGGATACCGCTGAGCGTGTAGCAGTGTCCACTCGGATCCCACATTCACGCGCGGAGAGGATTTCATGCAAGTTGAGGCGTCGACATCACCACCCCTGCCGGAGGTTGCTCCCCGGGCGCCGCGCGCGCGGCTGCGCGACCTCATGGCCCGCGAGCGCTGGCTCCAGGTCGCGCGCGCCATCGCCTCGCGTGGTTCGCTGGAGTTGGCCGGCGGCGAGCCGGGCAACGAAATCCAGAGCCCGACGGCCGTGGTAATGTTGGAAGGATTGCTTAGCACCGCGGTGCTGAACACGCTTGTGGTTTCCGCCCGGTGCTGGAGTTACGGGGTGGAGAAGATGCGGACGGTGCCCGCCGCGCTTCAACCCAACCTCGCGGTTTCCAGGTGAATACCGCGGTGCGGGAATCCGAACCGGGCTTGCTCGGCAACCGCGACTTTGTGCGGCTCTTCGCGGCGCAGCTCGCCTCGCTGCTCGGCAGCGGCGTCACCAGTGTGGCGCTGGCCGCCTTTGCCTACCAGCTATCGGGAAGCAACGCGACGGTGGTGGTAGGTACCGCGCTGACGCTGCGCATCCTCGCCTTCGTGCTGCTCTCCCCCATTGCCGGCGTGCTCGCCGACCGGATCGACCGGAAGCGCATGCTGGTCACGGCTGATCTGCTCCGCTTCGGACTGCTTGGGTTTTTCCCCTTTGTCACGGAAGTCTGGCAGGTTTATGTCCTCATCTTTGCCATCAACGCCGTCACCGCCTTTTTCACCCCGACCTTCGAGGCCACCCTCCCGGTGCTGGTTGGCGAGCGTCTCTATACGCGGGCGGTTTCACTGTCGCGCATTACCGTCGATTTGGAGGCGGCGGGCGGGCCGCTGGTGGCGGGAATCCTCATCGCGGCTGTGGGCGTGCGCTGGACCTTTTGGTTCGACGCTCTGACGTATCTGATATCGGCGGCTCTGGTGATTGCCTCGCGGGTGCCCCGCGCGCCCAAGCCGGACCGGCCCTGTCCGTGGGCCGAATTCATCCCCCAGATCACCCACGGTACGCGGGTGCTGCTCCGCGAGCCGGCGCTGCGGCGGGCGCTCGTGCTGCACTTCGCGGAAGCGGCGGCTGGCGCGGCGGCAATCGTGGCTACCGTGGCCTACGTGCGCGACGTGCTCGGGCGGGGAGATACTGCATTCGCGCTGAGCATGGCGGCGGTCGGCGCGGGATCGTCCGTCGCCGCGATCCTCCTCACCCGTGCGGCGGAACGGGCGCGCTCCGCCTCGGGCCCCGGCGAAACGGGACACCTGCGGTATCACCGTTGGGCGGGCCGCACGCTGGTCTGGGGCGGAGTGCTGCTCGCCGTCGCATTGCTGCCAGGGTGGGTTCGCCCCGGCTTCCCGCTGTTGCTCGTGCTGTGGGCGGTCAACGGAGCGGGGCAGGCGCTGATCGCGATTCCCTCCGTCGGGCTGCTCGCCGCGCACACGGCGCCGGAGGAGCGCGGCCGTGCCTATGCCGCCCACTTCGCGCTGACCCACCTGTTCTGGCTGGCGACGTACCCCGCCGCCGGCTATCTGGCGAAGAGCTGGGGCACGCCCTGGACGTTCACTGCGGCGGGGGTGGCGTGCGCCGCGGCCACGCTGGTCGCGGCCAGCATGGGCGGCGGGCACCGCGAGCACGCAATCCAGGCATGACGTCCACATGTAGTACGCGGCCCGAATCGCGGGTCGCGGAGGTTGGTCACCCAGACACCCAAAGCGTTATGTATCGTTTCCCAACCGGCCGGATGCGCCCTCTCGACGGACGAGTACGGCTGCTCCTCTTCCTCCTCCTCGCCGTCGGCGTCGCGCTCGCGGGCGCGGCGACGGAAGCCCTCGCGCACGGCGTCGCCGAGGGCGACAAGGGCTACATCCAGGAGAGTTCCGGCGTCCTCCTGATCCCCTTCGCGTACCTCGGCGCCAAGCACATGGTGACCGGGTACGACCACCTGCTCTTCCTGTTCGGCGTCATCTTCTACCTGTACCGCCTCAAGGACATCGGCGTCTACGTGACGCTGTTCGCAATCGGCCACTCGTCTACTCTGCTGCTCGGCGTGCTGACGGGGGTCGGCGTGAGTGCCTACCTGGTCGATGCGGTCATCGGTCTCTCCGTGGTCTACAAGGCGATGGATAATCTCGGGGCGTTCCGGCAGTGGTTCGGCGTCCAACCGAACACGAAAGTGGCGACGCTGGTCTTCGGTTTCTTCCACGGCTTCGGCCTGGCGACCAAGATCATCGACTTCGAGATTTCGCGCGAGGGGCTGATCCCCAACCTGCTCGCCTTCAATGTCGGGGTCGAGATGGGGCAGATGCTCGCGCTGGGCGCGATTCTGATTGCCATGAGCCACTGGCGACGCACCGCGAGTTTTGTGCGGCACGCCTACACGGCTAACGTGGCACTGATGACCGCGGGATTCCTGCTGATGGGCTTCCAGCTCGCCGGCTACTTCGTCACCAATAATCTTGGATAGGGATACCACCATGCCTAATTTGGAAACCGTGCCGGAGCCGGGAACCCCTCCGGCGAGCGAACTGCCCTCGTCGCGCACGCTGCTCCGCTCGACACTGATCGCCGTGGGCGTCGCCCTCGTCCTGCTGGTCACGGTCGTGTTGCCGGCCGAGTACGGCACCGATCCCACCGGCATCGGCCGCGTCCTCGGGCTGACCGAGATGGGCGAGATCAAGATGGTGCTCGCACGCGAGGCGGCGGCCGCCGAAGCCTCCGAACGCGAGGCCGCCCTCGCCGCGGCGGCAGCGCCAGAGGGCACGCCCG
>JBBSMO010000387.1:0-3542 GCA_038233155.1 Longimicrobiales bacterium | reverse complement strand
TTGAACATCCAAAAGGGACGGCCGCGCAGCCCGGTGCGGAGCTGCCGGAAGACGATGGGTCCCGGTGAATCCAGGCGGATTGCCACCGCGACAAGGAGAAATAGCGGCGCAAGCGCCACCATGCCGGTGGCGCTCAGCAGAAGGTCCATGCTCCGTTTGATGGACTGCCGCGTAGCGGAAAAGCGGTGGGGCTGTAGTTGAAGAACGGTGCCGCCGCTCGGTGTCTTGCCGGCGCGCACGCGCACCTTCAACCCGTCCAGAAAGCGCGGGGCGACGGAAACGGAGACTCCCATCGCGAAGCACCGGTCCACCAGTCCCTTGAACGCCTCGAACTCGAGCTCGGGAGATGCGATTACCACTTCGTTGGCCTCGCTCGCACAGACGGCCGCTCCGAAGTCTGCGAGCCATGCATCTGCCGCCGCCCCTCGCACCCTGGCGGGGTGCAGATGCTGTACGATTTGGACCTCCTGCTCCGCCCCCGTCCGCAGAAGCTTCATCACCGCGGCGGTCGCGCTGCCGTCGCCGATCACGAGAACGCGGCGCTCGGCAGAGCCCGCCATCACGGGGATCAGGGCGTGGCGGGAAAATGCATGCCCCGCGAAGAGCAGCGGAAGAGCGAACAGCGGGTAGTAGCCGAGCACCCGCAGCTCCCCAGTGGTAGCGGCAGAGCCGATGGCAGCCTGCGCAAGCACGAGCACAGCGGCGAGTATGACTGCGGCGATTAGGCGGGCGCGCGGAAGGCGCTGCAGCGCATCGTAGGCACCGCATAGTGCGAGAACCAGGGGTTGTACGACCAGCATCGAGCCGCCGAGGCTCGAAAAGGGAGCCGCTGGCTGAAGGCTGGCCGGCCCGGCGAGGCCCGCGGCTCCCGTTGCCGCGGTCAGCGCTATCCCTGTGATCACCACATCCACCATCAGGAGCAGGCCGAGCACTCCTAGCGGGTGCAGGCCCTCCCATGCGGCGGGCTTGCCAACCGAGGGAGATACGACAAAGCCGCTCTCTCGCGGCTGCTCTGGTCTCAAGGACCGCTTGCTTTCTTGCATCAACAGATAGTCGGAACTCCGGCGAATGTGCGAGATCCAGCGGGTAGCGCAGTGCAACGCCTCAAGACCGGCTCTCGTGACGACGATTGCGATGTCATATCACCGGCCACCCGCTCGCGCGAGCGGCGGCGGCGTGCTCCCTGAAGAGTCAGAATCTCCCGCCGCACCCTCCTGGCGCACAGCAGCCTGCATCCGTTGGCAAAACTCACGCCGGTGAAAGCGGCTGGCGTTCTCCCGGCAGCGGCGCGGGTCCGGGCGGAGAGCATCGCAGGCCTCGATGCCGGCGATCACACTGTCCTCGGTTTGCGCCCCGAAGAAGACGCCTGTCTCTCCTTCGATGACCGTTTCGGTGGCCCCGCCCGCGCGATAGGCAACCACGGGGCGCCCGGCGGCCTGAGCCTCGACCGGGGCGATGCCGAAATCTTCGTTGCCGGGGAAGAGCAACGCCCTGGACCGTGCGTACAGCACCGCCACCTGCGGATCCGGCAGCCGGCCGAGAAATTCGACGGTTGGCCCCGCCATGCGCTCGAGCCGCGAGCGTACTGGTCCCTCCCCGACAATCTTCAATCGTCTGCCAAGCCGGTTCGCAGCCCGAATCGCGAGGTCGATCCGCTTGTAGTGAACCAGCCTGCTCACGACTAGAAGATCGTCTTGGGGCGGGCGGCCAGAGGGGGTGAAGCGATCCACATCTACCGGGGGGTAGATGACCTCTGCCGTGCGCCCATAATGACGCCGGATCCGGTCTGCGACGACTCCCGAGATGGCGATGAACCGGTCTACGCGTTGTGCGCTGTCGCGGTCCCAGCGCCGCATCCAGGCCGCCACAGGCCCGGCGAGTCGCGCGCGGATACCGCCGCCGGTGTATTCATCGTGAAGATCCCACAGATAGCGCGCCGGAGTGTAACAGTAGCAAATGTGGCGTGCGCCCTGCGCAGGAATCACCCCCTTCGCACAGGCGTGGCTAGCCGAAAGGACTAGGTCGAACCCGCTGAGATCCATGCGTTCGAAGGCCGCCGGCATCAACGGGAAGAACGGCTGGTGCCGCCGCCTGGCGAAGGGGATGTTTTGCAGAAAGCTCGGCCGGATATCCCAGCCGTGCATGAACGACGGGAGGCGCGACGGTTCGTATACCGAGGTGAACACCGGCGCTGCGGGGAACATGCCGTGCAGTTCGGTCATCACCCGCTCGGCCCCGCCGAACTGATTCAGCCAGTCGCAGACTAGCGCAAGCTTCATCTGCCGCGCCGGGCACCGGCTGCGGTCCTGCGGCTCACGCCGGCTCCTGCCGCGCGAACTGACGGGCTCCGTACGTGATGATCAGGTCAGCACCCGCACGGCGGATGGAACTGAGCACTTCGTTCAATGCGCGCCCCGGTTCCAGCCAGCCGCGCTCGGCAGCGGCCATCATCATCGCATACTCTCCGGAAACATGATATGCGCAGACGGGGACGTTCAGCTCCCGTTTGAGCTGGTGGATCACATCGAGGTACGGCAGTGCAGGTTTCACCATCACGATGTCAGCGCCCTCGGCGACATCCTGCGCCGCCTCGCGCAGCGCTTCGCGGCCGTTCGCGGGGTCCATCTGATAACCGCGGCGGTCGCCGATGCTGGGCGCGCTCTGCGCCGCATCCCGAAAAGGGCCGTAAAATGCCGAAGCGTATTTGGCGGAATACGCGAGAATCGGGAGCTGGTGGTGCCCTGCATCGTCGAGCGCGGAGCGGATCGCGGCGACCCGGCCGTCCATCATGTCGGAAGGGGCCACCAAGTCAGCGCCGGCTGCGGCATGCGCTACGGCCATCCGGCTCAGCAGGGGAAGAGACGCGTCATTGTCTACCTCGCCATTCACGAGAACACCGCAGTGGCCATGAGAAGTGTACTCGCAGAGGCATACGTCGGTAATGACGAGCAGCTCCGGCAGCTCCCGCTTCAGCAGGCGAACTGCCTGCTGGACCACACCGTCGTCGGCAATACCCGAGGTAGCGGTCTCATCCTTGGTTTCGGGAACCCCGAACAGGATCACACCCGCGAGGCCCAGCGAAAGCGCCTCTTCCGCATCGCGGATCAATTCGTCTGCCGACGTCTGATCGACACCCGGCATGGAAGCGACCGGATGGCGTACGCCGGTGCCCGGCACTACAAAGAGCGGCAGGATCAAATCTTCCGGGGCGACTCGCGTTTCACGCTGGAGCCGGCGCAGCGGTTCCGTGCGCCGCAGCCGTCGCCCGCGCTGCCGGGGATAACCCGTTATGTCCATGATGTCAGAAGAAATAGCGGGAGCCCGCCCGCAGCTCGTGCGCGGACCAGCCATCACCCGCTTCCGCGAATGCTTCCGCCCACAGCTCGGCTTGCTGAAACAAGCGCCACGATAGGGTCGCGGCACCGCCAGTGCTGTGCCCCGCCCGCGCGGGAGCGAACAGATTTTCGCCGCCCCGGTCCCGCGCGAAGATGCGGCCATCGACATGCAGCCCGCGCCCCGGAGGGTCCAGATCTGCATACGCG
>JBBSMO010000386.1:0-3546 GCA_038233155.1 Longimicrobiales bacterium | reverse complement strand
GCCGAGCTTGCGCTTGAGTTCCAGCTTTTCAGCGGCGATGCGCTCCTGCCGCTGCCGGTCCTGCTCGACGCTGAAGACGATGTTGCCGTCTACCAAGGTGTAGAGCGGCCGCGAGAACGCCGAGAGCGGGTGATTCTCCCAAACCACCAGGTCGGCATCCTTGCCGCGCTCGATGCTGCCGACGCGGCTGTCTATCCGCAGTTGCTTCGCCGGGTTGATCGTGACTAAGGCGAGAGCCTCATCTTCCGAAAGCCCGCCCCACTTCATGGTTTTGGCCGCCTCCTGGTTCAGGTGGCGCGCCTCCTCGGGGCTGTCGGAGTTGATGGAGACGAGCACACCGCGGTTATGCATGATTGCCGCGTTGTAGGGAATGGCGTCGTACGCCTCCACTTTGTACGCCCACCAGTCGGAGAAGGTAGATGCGCCCGCGCCGTGGGCGGCGATCTCGTCGGCGACCTTGTAGCCCTCGAGCACGTGCTGAAAGGCCGCGATCTGAAAATCGAACTCTTCCGCCAGGCGGATGAGCTGCAGGATCTCGTCGGCGCGGTACGAATGCGCGTGTACCATCCGCTTGCCCTCGATCACCTCGACCAACGGCTCGAGCTTGAGGTCCCGGCGCGGGGCGACGGCGTTGCGCTGCCCGCGCCCGCGCTGCTCCCATTGCTGCCACTCCTGCTGGTACTCGCGCGCCTCGATGAATGCGCGGCGGATCACATCGATCACCCCCATCCGCGTGTTCGGGTAACGGTCCGGGTTCCGGTCGCGCTTGGGGTTCTCGCCCAGCGCAAACTTGATCGTCGGTGGCGCGCCCTCGAAAACCAGCCCCGCCGCGTCGGTACCCCAGCGGTGCTTGATGACTATGCTCTGCCCGCCGATCGGGTTGGCGCTGCCGTGCAGAATGTGGGAGGTGGTCACTCCGCCCGCCGCTTCGCGGTAGATGTTGATGTCGCTCGGGTCCAGAACATCGGCGATATCGACCATGCTGGAAACCGAAACGCTGCCCTCGTTCACCGCATCCGTCGCGATGTGCGAATGGGCATCGATCAGCCCGGGGGTGATGTAGCGGCCGGTCGCGTCAATCGTCTGTGCGTTTGCGGGCACGCTGATGTCGCGCCCGACCGCGGCGATCTTGCCGTCGCGAACCAGCACGGTGCCACCCTCGATCGTTTCGCCCGCCATGGTGATGATGGTGCCGCCGCGGATGGCGACCGGCTGCTCCTGCGCGCCCAACCCCGCGGGCGAAAAGACCAGCAGAAGTGCTAGCGCACTGCCGAGTTTTGTATGTGTCAACATGGAGCTCCAGGAAGATCTTCGATTGGACTGCCTTTCATGCCGCAGTCCCCGCGTGCCGCCCGCCGCTTCCGCGCGCGCCGTCATCGGGCGGCTGCCGGCCGCGAACCGCTGAAGGGCGTGGTGAACTCGCCGACGGTGATGGTGCCTTCCATGCGGTTGTCCCCGTCGATCACGCCGGTGTAGTTGGCGTCCATCGACTGGCCCCCCACGGTGGTAGCCGAGGAAAAGCTGATACGGCGCCCACTCACCTGACCGCTACTGATTTCGGAGTTGCCCGTCGCGCTGCTCACCGTACCCGCGAGAGTGCCGTCCTCTTCCATCCGCAGCTCGAGCGTCACCTCCTGCGCGCCTTCGGGCGATTGCGCCGTCAGCGTCCAGGTACCCGTAACATCTACTACCGGCTTCTCGGCCGGCCCCTCGGCCCGGGGCTCGTCGAACTTGCGCCCGTCGATGAAGACGTAGCGGATCTTCGGCTTCTCGGCGAGCAGATCGCCCTCTGTCACCACCAGGTTCGCGATCTTCCCGCGCTGGATGCTGCCCGTGCGGTCCGCCACACCGTAGATCTCGGCTGGCGTCAGGGTCATCGCACGGATCGCGGCCTGCGGCGCGAGCCCGGCATCCACCGCTTTGCGAACTCCCTTCAACACATCTGCGGCGCTGGCGGAACCGCCGCTGTAGAGAGCGAACGGCACGCCCGCACGCTGCAGTGCCGCGGGGGTCGAGGGGGCGTTCGCCCGAAAGCGCAACGAGCTGATCGCCTCGTCGGCCATCGGGTCAGGGTCTTTCGAGCGCTCGGGCCAATCTACATTTACCAGCACCGGCACACCGGCGCGCTTCAGCTCATCTCCCATTTCCCACGCCTCCTGTGCACCGTAGACCACGGTGCGGGCACCAATCTCCCGTCCGAGTTCGACCGCGCGCCTGATTTCGCGCTCGCGGTTCCCGGGGATCAGCACCGGCAGCCGGCTCTCGACTACCTGGTGCACCGGCTCGAGGGTGCGGTCGTAGCGCGGGCGCTCGCGGCCACTAGGGTTGCCGCGGTAGGCGGCGACGGAGCGGCCGTAGTGCCCGGCGTCCAGGAATAACTGCTTGTGGTACGCAATCACGCCGAAGAGTGCGCCGGGGTAGCCGCGGTAGCCGCTGCCGTCCATGTTCAAGCGCAGAGCGACCGGTGTCGCGACGACCATTTCGCTGGCGTCACCCGCTAAGGCGAGCACTGCACCGCGGCCGGTCACCAGCCCGTCCGCAGGAGCGGTCATGGCGGTAGTGAAGCCGCCCGCACGCCACTTTTCTATGGCGCTCGCCCCGGCATCCAGCATGTCCGCCGCTTCCCGGTAGGGCATGGTGCCCGGCCGGTCTTCCGGGCCGCGCGAGACAGGCAGGTCGCTGTCGCCGCCGCGGGAGGATGCAGCCTGCTCGAGTCCCACAGTCGAAAGTGCGTCGAACAGTCCCGGATATACAGTCAGCCCCGCGCCATCGATGACCCATGCATCCGGCGGGATCGGCACGTCGCGGCCCACTGCCTCGATCAGCCCGTCCGCGATCACGACCGTGCCATTGTCGATCACATCTCCCGAAACCGGTACGATGCGCGCGTTCTGGATGGCGTAGAACGGCGGCGGCTCGGGCGTATCCGACGGTTGCTGTGCCGCCAGCGGCAGCGGCAGCAACAGAACGGCGAGCAACCCTGCGAGCCGCCGCCCGGGTAGCTGAGCGGCAGCGAACAAAACTTGGCGTGGTGTCATGGCGAACGTTCGAAGCTGGGGCGGGCGGCACCCGCAGCGAGTGCGGGGGAAAGCATTTGCCAATATGAAGCGTAGGCGAGCGGCACGTCAAATGAGTCGCGAGTCACGAGACGCGAGCCGCTTAGGGGCGGGTTGGAAGAATGCCCGGCAGCAAGATTGCTGCTCAGCTAGCGGCAGCAGTAGAAGCCGGCGCCCCGGCCCTCACGCCCGGCCCACTCTCCCAAGAAGGGAGAGGGGGAGCACAACGCGCAGAAAGCAGCTATTCTCCCTCTCCCCCGGCATGGCTGCGCGCGTAAGGAGCCACCGGGGTTCAGCCGTTCGGCGGGGTGGATTCCGGCTTCCGCCGCAATGACGGCAGAGAGTGGCGCGGCACCCGATCGCGCCGCTGCCCTTGTCCGCCGGGCCTGGGACTGGCAGCTTCCCGCGCCGTGAACTCCCCCGACCGCTCCGCGCGTTTCATCCTGCTGTTCTGGGCGCCGCTCGCCGCCCAGTGGCTGATGATGGGGCT
>JBBSMO010000385.1:0-3548 GCA_038233155.1 Longimicrobiales bacterium | reverse complement strand
CGGAAGTCAAGGACGAGATCGCGGAGATCGAAGCGGAGGCAGCTTAGAGGCCGAGATGTAAAGTCAAGGAAGAAATGGCAACATACGAGAAGAAGAACGACCCAGCGCTGTACTTCGCAGCTGACCGCTTTCGGGAGCAAGCTCTGCGCACCGACGGCTCATTGTTCGCACCCGGAACGCCGATCTGGACGAAAACGGTGATCGGCGAATTCCTAGGCCGCTTTGTGAACATGGCGGACGAGTCCAGTGACAGCTTCGATGAAAAGATCCAGCGGCAGCTAAAGGAAGCGTCGGCGGAGGTCGCGCAGTTCGCAGCCGAAGCGCTCTTTGTCTACTCCTTGACGTCGAACACCATCGGTGCGAAGCGTGTCGAAGCCCTTATCCAGATTGCGAGAAACGTGTCACGCGAAACCGCCCCGATCCCGGAGGATCTCCGACCTGCCCTTTCGAGCGGGATCGGGAGGGGCGGAGTGGGGTTTGGCACCCACCGCTATTGGTATGTCGCCTTCCTCGCTCAGTTCGCCTTTGCGTGGAAAGATTTGTCGGCGGAGGATCGTGAGCGATACTTGCATGATGCGTGGGACTTCAAGGACTTTCTGTTCGCGCTTCCTCTCCGATCCGCCCAGTCCCAACGAGAAGCCCTTCTGCACCTGGTTCACCCCGGCACCTTCGACAGCATCGTCTCCGAACAGCACAAAGACCGGATCTCCGAAGCTTTCGACGACCTTGTTCCCCGTGGTACCGAGGACCGCGACCGGAAGCTGGCGGTGATCCGGGAGCGACTGACGGAGTCGTACGGCCGGGAGTTTCACTTCTACGAACCGGAAATTCGCGAGAGATGGGATCCAAAGATTTCCCGCAGCTCCGCCACACCATGGGATGAGCTCGTCCGCTGGGTCGCCAAGTTCCTGAAATGGGATCAATTTGACCGTGATGAGCGTGACTACAAGCTGCGCACCGGCGAAAGACTGGCGGAGGTTCGTCGGGCTCTGGCGGCGGGAGAAGACTGGGTGCCGCTTCTGAAGACGGCGCTCCAGAAGACGAACCTCGTCACCTGGCAGGCGGTAGATAGGTTCCTCAAGTGGTGTGACGCAACGCCGGACCCTGCCGCGAACGCGCTGCGACCGCTGTGGGAGTCGGATCTGCCGCTTGCTGGACGGATCGACAGCTTCGCTGAGCAGACGGAGCATTCCAAGGGTGGAGAACCGGCGCGACTCGCCTCGACGCTGCTCATGGCCCTCGGACCTGCAGGTCATCCGCCGTTCGCCAAAGTGGCTCTCGCCAAGGCCTACGAGTGGGTGGACTATGAGCGGCCCCCGCCCGGAGCGACACCGGGTGAGCAGTACCGGCATGCCATCCAGTTCTTCGACCGCGTGATCGAAGAAGCTGCGGGTCGCGAAGTCGAACTCCGGGACCGTCTCGACGCGCAGGGAGCCGTGTGGTCGATCGGGAAGTACTCAGCGGGTACGCCGCCGGTCTCCGACTGGTCGGAAGAGGAACGCAACGTTTTTCTCCGCTTTCGCGGCGACACCGTCGAGGACGAGGATGACGGTGGGGAGCAGCCGGTAGGTGGCGGGTCACCGGATGATCCGCTGGGGGCGCTCGCGGAAGAGCTGCTCTGGGAGCGCGCCGATCTCGCCCGCATCGAGAAGCTGCTGCGGGCGAAGCGGCAGGTGGTCTTCTATGGACCGCCTGGCACGGGGAAGACATACGTCGCTCGGAAGCTGGCAGCGCTTCTTGGGGGCGGCAGCGAAAACGTCCACTTGGTGCAGTTCCACCCCTCGTACGCGTACGAAGACTTCGTCGAAGGATATCGGCCAGCCAGGGCGGGCGACGGCACGTTCGAGCTGGTCGAGGGAGCGCTCCTGCGTGCTGCCGCCGCCGCGGCCGGGATTCCGGAGCGGACGGTAGTGATGGTGATCGACGAGGTGAACCGTGGGAACGTGGCTAAGGTGTTCGGCGAGCTGTTCTTCCTGCTCGAGTACCGGGATGAAAAGATCGATCTCCAGTATTCGCGGGATCGCTTCTCATTACCGTCCAATCTGTGGATCATCGGCACGATGAACACCGCCGACCGCTCGATCGCGTTGATCGACGCCGCGCTCCGCCGCCGCTTCTACTTCGTACCCTTCCTGACGGGCTCTCCGCCGATCGAGGGGCTGCTAGCCCGCTGGTTGGCGCGCCACAAACCCGGTTTGCGCTGGGTGGCCGATGTCGTGGAAAGGGCGAATGCGAGATTGGACGACCCGCACTTCTCGATCGGGCCCAGCTACTTCATGCAAGAAGACCTGGACGAGGAATGGGTCGAGCTGATCTGGGAACATTCCATTCTGCCCTATCTCGAGGAGCGGTTCTTCGGCTCCCGGGAAGAGCTCGAGCAGTTCCAGCTCTCGGCGCTCCGGAGTTCGACGCGCTTGACCCCCGGCCATGAAGACGATGCAGTCGCTGATCCTAGATGAATACGAAACCATCCGAGGTGTCCGAATGGCACCTTCAGAGGCAGCGGAGCTCGTGGTGTTCGACGATCAGCTGCAGATAACGCCAGGGACGGAGCCCGGCACCTTCGACATTACCGCCAGCTCGTACGTGGGAGCGCTTCGGGTAGGCACCTGGTCGGTCGAGATCCGGCCGAAGGTACCGATCGAGCGCGTGCTCTTCTTGATCAGCTACGCGGCCGACCCGGATGCGTGGCTGGATTTGCCGTTCGAGTACGCGCGCGAAGACTCGCTGCTCGAGGCGCTGATCCCGGGGTTCGTCGCTGCTGTCCAGCGCGCGATTGCGCGCGGGCTGCTCGAAGGGTACCGCCCCGTCGAGGAGGCGCTGCCCGTGCTGCGCGGGCGCGTTCGCTTCGACGAGCAGATCCGGCGGCGCTATGGCCGCTTTCCGCCGGCGGAGTTGCGGTACGACGAGTTCACCGAGGACATTTTCGAGAACCGGCTGATCCGCGCCGCTCTGGTGCAGCTGAGCGGCGTCCGCATCCGCTCGGCTGCCGTACGGCGTTCGGTGCGCTCCGTCGCGGCGGCGTTCGGCGGCGTTCGTGCCGAAGCGTTCGAGCCGGGGCGCGTTCCCGAGGTCGAGTATACGCAACTGAACCGCCACTACCGAGGAGCGGTCGAGCTCGCGCGACTGGTACTCCAGTCGCTCAGCATCCGTCACCGTGGCGGCGGGATCAGCAGCTCGGCGTTCTTGGTGGACATGAACGCTGTCTTCGAAAGGTTCGTGATCGTCGCGCTACGCGAGGATCTGCGTGCCGATGTCCGCTCGTTTCCCGCCAATGCCAAGGGGCGCACGATCTGGTTGGACGCGGATCACCGTCTGCGGCTTCGGCCTGACCTGTGCTGGTGGCGCGGCGGCCGCTGCGTCTTCGTCGGCGACGCAAAGTACAAGAGCACGACGAGCACGGGGGCGGCTCTGCATCCCGATGTGTACCAGGCGCTCGCCTATGCGGTTGCGCTCGGCCTGCCCCGCGCCACGCTGATCTACGCGGCGGGGGCAGGGGATGAAGTTCTGCACCGGATCGCCGCACTGCCGAAAACGGTCGAGGTGCG
>JBBSMO010000384.1:0-3551 GCA_038233155.1 Longimicrobiales bacterium | reverse complement strand
GCCGCTGCCGGCCAGCAGTGCAACGTGTGCTTCCGCTGCTCGCATCACGCCGAGCGCGTCACGGAGAACTGGGATTCGGCTGGTGACGACAGGCTCGAAATCATTCTCCGCAAGCGGGCCGATGGCGGTCCAATCACCTAGAGCGCCCAGCGGCAGAACGGCGGGTTCAGCGATTCGCTCCGGATCCCGTCGCGCATCCAGCTCCGCGAACGCCGCCGCCGTTGGCATCGCCTCGCCGGGATGGGCGATCAGTACGGGGAGGGGCGGAGGCGGCGGCAGCGGCAGCAGTCGTTCCCCGCGGCTCCAGCCCAAGGCAAATGCGGAGCCGCTCAGGAAGAAGGGGATGTCACTTCCGAGTGCTGCTCCGATCCGGAGCAACTGATCGGGGGAGAGCGGGTGGCCTTCGAGAGCGTTGAGCGCCCGGAGGGTGGCGGCCGCATCCGAGCTCCCGCCGCCTAGCCCCGCGGCGGCCGGGATGCGCTTTCGTAGCCGGACCACGTATGCGGCAGGCAAGCCCGCCACTTCGCAGAACCGCCGTGCGGCGCGCACCACCAGGTTCTGTTCCGGGGGACCAGTATCTACGTCCCCTGCTACGCAGAGCTGGATCCCGTTTCCGGCGCGCTCGACGCGAAGCTGGTCGGCTAATGAGATGGCGAGGAACAAGCTTTCGAGGCTGTGATACCCTGAAGTCTCGCGCGCGAGCACCCGCAGGCGGAGGTTGACCTTGGCAGGTGCATCGATCTCGACCGCGTCAGCCACCCGGGTTGGCTCCGCCGCCGGTACCGGCATCTGCCTCGATGGCGTCCTCGACGGCTTCTTCGCTGTGCCCGAGGTCCTGCCAGCTCAGCCCCAGCTTCCATAGGTAGAAGACGCCAATCAGGGTGACTGGAATGAAGCCGCCGATGTGGAAGCCGATCGCGAGAGAAACGGCTTTGTCGGCGGGAATTCCCCAGAGCCCGAGCCCCAGTTTGACGGCGGCTTCATACGGTCCGAAGAAGCCGGGCGAGGAGGGCACGGCGACGGCCAGCCCGATGAGCGACTGCAGAAAGACGGCGCCCGGGTACCCGACACTGGTGATGCCGAAGGCACGGAATGCCAGCAAAAAGGAAAGCGCCAGAAATGCCCACTGCCCGACTGCCCAGAGCAAAGAGAGCAGAAAGAGCCGACCATCGCGCAGCACGGCGAGCCCGCCTAAGAACGACTGCAGCGAATCCAGCAGCGGGCGGCGGATCGAGTTGGGCAGCGGGCGCGCCACCCGGCTGATCACGCGAACGGAGCCTTCCGGCGCCGCGACCAGAAAGAAGAGCATCGCCAACACCGCCCCCATCAGCAGGGCGAGCACGCCTGCCGCCGAACGCGGGTCGATGCCGTTCAGCTCCGCCGCCGCTGGGAATGCCGGGCTGGCCATGGCCAGGAAGAGGAAGCCGATCAACACGACCCCGTCCAGCAGCCGCTCGATGACCAGCGTGCCGAACACGGTGCCGAGCGGAATGCCCGTGAGACGGGTGAGGGAAAGCGCCCGCGCGAATTCGCCGACGCGTGCGGGGAGGAGGTTGTTGACGGCGAAGCCGATGTTGGTCGCGGCGAAGCGCGGCCGGAAGCCGACGTGCGGGGCGACGGGCTCAAGCAGCGTCCGCCAGCGCGCCGCCCGTATGGGAAAGTGCAGGGTGGTAGCGACCACGGCCAGCAAGAAGAGCAGCGGGTCGGCGCGGTGAATTTCGCGGGCGACCTCCGCTAGCGACACATCGCGAAGCGCCCACCATAGCAGAACTACGCTGACGGCGATGCCGAGCAGCGTCTTGAAGTCCAGCTTCATCTACGGCGGGCTCTCTCCTCTGCGGGCAGCGCCTGCTCGATCAGGGCGAACAGCTCCTGAAGCCGCTCCCGGATTTCCGCCGTTGCCGGGCCTCCGGCGTCGGCCAGCCTCTGCACTTCCTCCCGCAGCCGGAGTGCTTCGCGGAGCGCGTCCGCACCTCGCACCAGCAACTGCTCGATGGGGATCACCGGCGAGCGCAATCCGCTCTGCTCGAGGATGTGGGGACCAGCATCTGCGAAGAACAGCGACTCGATCGGCACCACTCCATCGCCAGGGAGCGCGCCGCTGAACGGCGGTGCGGGGCGGCCCAGCGGCGGTGCCGCTGCGACGGCCGGTTTGGCGGGAACAACCGGCGGCGCGGTGGCCTGCGCCAGCGCCTGCTGCGGCGTCGGCCGAGACGGCGCATCTGCGGGAATGGACGGAGCCTGAGGAGGGGACGGTGCGGTGGGTCGCTTCCACTGCATCGTGGCGTTGCCTGAACCGCTGCCGCTGACCCGCTCGCCTGGACTGCCGACCAGCGAGCGCAACCCGGCGACGCTCTGCTTCAGGCGCTGCAGTTGCCCTTCGGCCAGACGCTGTCCGGCGGCGGCGGCCCGCATCGCCGCTTCGATGGCGGCAGCCGCCGCGGCGACACTTTCGACCTGTGCCAGCTCCGCGCTGCCGCGCACGCCCCGCACCAGCGGGAGTACGGCCGCCGCATCCACAGCACCGCCCGCCGCGAGGAGCGCGTCGAGCCGGTCCAGGTAGTCTCCCGCCTCAGAGGTGAAGTACTCGTGCAGTACCCGCGACATATCCCCGTTACTCCTCTGGTTCAGCGGCGCGCGTGCCGGATGATCTCGCCCATCTCCCGCACCGCCCGCTCCATGCCGGTAAACATCGCCCGGCTGATGATCGAATGCCCGATGTTCAACTCCTCGATTTCGGCGATGGCGGCGACCGGCGCGACATTCTCGTACGTCAGACCGTGCCCGGCGTGAACGTCCACTCCCAGAGAAGCGCCGAGTGCCGCGGCGCGCCGCAACCGCCCGAGCTGCTGATCGCGGCCGGCGCGGCTGCTCAGCGCGTATTCTCCCGTGTGCAGTTCGACCGCATCCGCGCCGAGAGCGGCCGCCGCGCGCACGGCATCCGCATCCGGATCGATGAAGAGCGAGGCGCGGATTCCAGCAGCACTCAGCCGCTCGACCGCGCCACCTAGGCGGCGGCGGGCCTCCGCACTTCCAACCTCGATCCCGCCTTCCGTCGTAACCTCCTCCCGCCGCTCCGGTACCAGCGTCACCTGCACCGGCCGCCATTCGAGCCCCAGCGCCAGAACTTCGGAGGCGGCAGCGAGCTCGAGGTTCAGCGGAGTGCGGATCGTGCGCAGCAGCAGATCTACGTCGCGCTCCTGCATGTGACGCCGGTCTTCCCGCAGATGGGCGGTGATTCCGTCCGCGCCGCCGAGTTCGGCGAGCACCGCCGCGCGCACCGGGTCCGGCTCGTCCGTGCCGCGCGCCTGCCGCACGGTCGCTATGTGGTCCAGGTTGATGTAAAGCCTCACGCGCGTCTCGGCGGGGTAGCAGCGGGTCTCGGCGGCCTCGGCCGAGCCGCGAGGTAGGCCGGACGGGCGGCCCGGCGAGCGTCTCTGCCCGCAATATAACCGCTGCGTCGCCTGGGACAACCGATTCCAACCTGGCTTTCGCCCGGCTTACTCCGCCTCGCGCAGATCCACGCCCTCCGCATCCAGACGGCCGGCGGC
>JBBSMO010000383.1:0-3564 GCA_038233155.1 Longimicrobiales bacterium | reverse complement strand
TTTGGCTGAGGGACAAGCAGGCCGCGCAGAGCAATCTGCTGAACTTTCGCGACCGGGGGCACGAGCTGAAGGACCAGCTCCGCGAGATCCGTGAAGCCGGCGCAGAGGGCAAGTGTCCCACCTGCGAGCGGCCGCTCGGGGCAGATTTCGAGCGGGTGCTCGGCGAGCTTCAAGACCTATGGGTGCGCGTGGTGCAGGACGGCAAGTGGTGGAAGCAGCGCTTCGCGCAGTTGGAAGCGAAACCGGCCGAGTTGATCGAGCTTGAGCAGCAGGCGCTCGAGGCCGGCGCCGAAATCGACGACAAGGCGCGCAAACACACGCGCTGCGAAGCCGCTGTCGCCGAGCTGGCGACGGTGCAGTCCGAACTCGCGGCGCGCCGCGAGCGGCAGTCGGCGCTGCAGGCCCAGCTCGAGGGGATCCCTGCGGGTTACGACGCTGCCGCGCATCGGGCAGCCGAGGCGCAGCTCAAGGAGCTCCGCGCGCTCGAGAATCGCGCGGCGCGGCTCGAGGAAACCGCGGGGCGCGCGGCCGAGCGTGAAGCGGAACGCGCCGAAGCCGCGGCCCGCGAAGCATCCGCGGCCCAGCGGCGCGCGCAACGGGCCGCCGAGCGGGATGCGCTCGCGTTCTCCGAGCAGCGCTTTGATGAGCTGCGGCAGCGGCAGGAGAGCGCTGGCGCCGAGCTGCGCACCACCGAGCTGCGCACCACCGAGCTGCGCGGCGAGCTCGGCCGTGCCGAGGAGGGCCGCATCGCCGCCGGGCGCGAGCAGGCGCGGCTGGCCGGGCAGCAAGCCGCCATTGCGGATCGCGAGGCAGATCTGCGGCACCACAACGAGCTGGACAATGCATTGACGGAGCTGCGCGGCGAGCTCAACACCCAGGTCCGTCCCGAACTAGGCGAGATCGCATCTCTCTTCCTCGCCCAGCTTACCGACGGGCGGTACACCGCGCTCGAAATCGACGAGAGCTACAACATCCTCGTTCTGGACGAGGGCGAAGAGAAGCCGGTGATTTCGGGCGGCGAAGAGGACGTAGCCAACCTGGTTTTGCGGCTCTCGCTCTCGCAGATGATCGCCGAGCGTGCCGGCTACCCGTTCTCGCTCCTGATCCTGGATGAAGTGTTCGGTTCGCTGGATGTGGAACGCCGTGACAACGTCGTGCAGCTCCTCCGCCGCTTAGAGGACCGTTTCGAGCAGGTGATCCTGATCACCCACGTGGAAGGGATTCGCGAAAATGTAGATCGCGTGCTGCGCGTAGATTTCGACCCCCGCACCGGCTCGTCGGTAGTGCGGGAGGAGGGGCAAGGGGAAGTGGGTCTCGCGCTGAGCGGGGTAGCGGCGGGTTAGAGAAACCGGTTATGAACCAATCGCGCCCGTCGTACTCAGGCCGCATCAGCCGCCGGATACGGCTTCGCGGGCGGCGCCACCCGTGGTTCACCTCTCCCCAGACGGCGTTCTTCCCCTCTCGGGCATGCGGGAGAGCAACTGTGTTGCGCTGGGGCAGGGCCCCCTCTCCCCGGCCCTCTCCCCCAATTCTGGGGGAGAGGGAGAAACGCTGCTCGCGCCCACGTCGTGCTCCCCCTCTCCCTCCTTGGGAGAGGGGGCCGGGGGGTGAGGGCCGCGCGAGGCCTCGCGTATGCCGGTCGCGCCTCGACACCTCAGCTCGCAGTGCGGATGCGGACGCCCCCGTTGGTCGTCACCGCGCGGATCGGCGCGCCACCCGAGCCCAGCTCGGTGGACAGCGTGCGGCTGACCGACCCCGTCACGGTGATCGGAATCTCCGTGTCGATCCTGCCATTCACCGTACCTGTTTCGAGGTGTGCCGAATAGCTGCGGGGAATGTCGAGGGTGATGCCGCCGTTGGTAGTCTCGAGGTCCAGCCCGTAGCCGCGCCAGCGGTCGCCATCCAGCTCGACCTTGATGCCCCCGTTGGTCGTGCGGCCGCGTACGTCGCCGCTGATGCGCGACAGCGACAGCCCGCCGTTCACTGTCGAAAGCCGTGCGCCGCCACGCATCTCCTCGACGCGGATGCCGCCGTTGTGCGCCTCGAGATCCAGCGCCATTCCGCGCGGCGCGAAGATGCGGTAGCTGACCGACCACCACTCGTCGCGGCGGCTGTCGGGGCCGTCCGCGCGCACCCGGCCGCCATCGGTCAGGATGCGGATCGCTTCGGCATCGGCCGCGGCGCGCTGTTCGGAGCCGGCGCTCGCCGTGATCCGCGCCTCGATCCGCACCTCGTCGCGATCCCACCCTTCTACGGCGATCCCCCCGTTCTGCCGCCCGTCCACCGACAGTTCGCGCCCGGCGGCGATGGTGATCGCCTGCACACGGCAGGCGCGATGGCAGTCGTTGTCGCGGTTCCAGCGGCTGGCCTCGCTGCGGCACTGCTCGAGCCATTCGCTGGCCCGGTCCTGGGTCCACGCCGCCGTAGGAGCCGCCACGAGAAGAATTGCCACGAGCGGAGCGAGGAAAGTGCGAGGTGCGATCCTGTTCATGGTGTCTGGCGATGTGGGTGAGATGCTCGGGAGTGTCAATGAGATGCTGTCGGCTGGCAGAACGTTTACTTTCGCCCGATGGAAGCGTCACCCGGAACGGGAACATTGCCGGAATCCGGAGCTACAAAGATGCCGTAGACGCTTTCTGTTCCTTTCCCAAGCCCGGAGGAGCATGTTACTGGTTCCCACCTTTCTCTCTCAAAGCCCGATTCACGGGCTGGGCCTGTTCGCCGCAGAGCCGATCTCTCGAGGAGCCGTCGTTTGGGAGTTCGCGCCCGGTTTCGACCTCACGGTCGCGCCGGACCAGTTGGACCGGTTGTCCGATCCTGCGCTGAGGCTGTTTCGCCGCTACGCCTACCTGGACCGCCTGCTCGGCGAGTATGTGCTCTGCTTTGACGACGCGCGCTTTATGAACCACTCGGCAGCGCCGAACTTGGACGATGTCTCGGAGGTTCGCGATGGGATGGGAGTGACGGTAGCGGCTCGCGACGTCCACGCAGGTGAAGAGCTGACCTGCGACTATGCCGCGTTCGATGCGGAGTGGGGTTCCTACTCCCTCGAAGCGGACCCATCAGCCGGCCCGCTCCGGGAGCAATTCGCAGAGAGCAGGGTGGCGACGGCCTGACCGCCTCGAGCGGGTTCGGTTCACCCGCCTTGCCCACGGATCCGCGAAAGGCGTCGAGCCCGCCGGCGCGCCAACGAAAAGTCGCCCGATCAGCCTGACCACATCTGGATGGCTGACGCGCTGTTGATGCGTGGTCAAGTGTGTTGAAGAAGCACATCCCGGCTCGGGCGCCATGCACCGAGGCCCTCACCCCCCGGCCCCCTCTCCCAAATTGAGAGAGGGGGAGGCGAGGAGCGCAGCGACGAAACTTCGCGGGCACTGAGCGCGAAGCGCGAAGAACGGGAGTGCGAGCTTTCGCAGCGATCGGTTCGCCTGCCAAAGCGCGTTAGTTCCGCCCGGGTCAGAGTCGGATTCAGTCACTGCAGCGTTATTCAAGTCTTCTATAAGTCTAGTCACTCCGCCCGCAGCGCGACCATCGGGTCCACACGCGCTGCGCGGCGGGCGGGCA
>JBBSMO010000382.1:0-3565 GCA_038233155.1 Longimicrobiales bacterium | reverse complement strand
GTCATTCCGCACCTCCGCGCCGCGCCCGTCTGATCGCGGCGCGGGTCACGGGGTTCCCCCCGCCAGCTCGCGGATCTGCGGGATGGTTCGGGCGAGATCGAGCAGCAACTCCGCGAGAGTTCGCTGGTATTCTGCCGGCTGCATCTCGTCCTTGCGTGCGCGCAGGCGGGTCACCTGCTCTTCGATGCCGTGCGCCTTGTCCCGCAGCGCCTTCAGTTCTGGCGAGCCGCCGCCAGGGGCGGCAGGCGCGGCGCCGCCGCGGCGTGGGGCCAGGACAAGCGACCTTGCCTTGGTGCCATCTCCCTTGCCGCGCGCGGTGGGTTGTGCGCTTCCGGCACCATCTCCATCATCCTCGAGCAGAGCGTGCTCGGATAGCAACAGGTTCTGTTGCTCGTAGGCACGTTGCACCTCGCGGCGCGCGAACTGGAAAGCTTCCAAAAGTGAAACGCGGTTGTCCTTGTCCAGGTCGGCTCCATCGCCCGCCATCGCCTGGACGAAGAACTCGCCGAACCGCGTGGCATTCCGCTCGAAGCCGGACTGCGTGGCGGTAATCACCGTCCGAGTGGGGCCGGACAGTGCCTCGATGAAGCCGCCGCTGGCACTCGCGGTGTTGACGACCGCGACCTCGGAGGTAGCAAAGCCGTCGAGCATCTCGTTCAGGCCGGCGGCGGTGAGATCGGGACCCGGCAGGTTGATGCGGGACTCCTCGCCATCCGAGCTGCCGTGGCCCATCAGGACGATGAAGAGCCGGTCTCCGGCAGCGCTGCGCTTTCGCAATGCGGAGAGCTCGCGGGCGACATTTTCCCGCGTTGCCCTCCCATTGATGCGCGCCGGATCCCGCTCGGTCCGTTCGGCGAGATAGACGACATCCTCCTCTTCGAGACCATACCGGCCGGTGGCGGCGTCGGCGAGTGTCGTGCCCCACTCGTGAAAGGCGGCCGAGTACTGCGGCTCTCCGCCCAAGCCGCTGACAATCAGCAGGCGCGACGTCTGCGCGTTAGCGGGCAGCGTCGCTGCCAGCAGCAACGCGGCAGCGAAAACAACGGCGAGTTTCATGGCAGCCCCCGGGCCCGCCGCACACTCCATTCGGTGGCTACCAAGCCGACGAGCAGCAGAAAGAGAATCGGCATATCCCATAGTTCCTTTTCCTCGACCATCGTGATGCCCGCCCCAGTATAGCGGATCTCCTCGGGCAGCGATGCCATCGACGCGGTCGTGTGAAAGCGGCCGCCCGTCTCGTCGGCGATGCGGCGAAGCAGCGCGGCGTTCATCTGCGCGTCGAAGAACTCGCGGGTGCTTGGCACCGCATCGAGAAAGATGGTGTCACCGCCGAGTGCTTGATCATCCTGTCGCGCTAGGACGCGGATCTCGTACCGGCCCTGCTCGCCGGGTGTGAAACTCGCCCGATACGAACCGTCGATCTCGGGAGACCACACCATTGATACGTCGATGCGCTCACCGGACGGCGAGAGCACCTCTGCCACGACCGCGGCGTTGTTGACCGCAAGGTACGATTCGTCTTCCACTTCCGCGAGCAGGCGAACCGGCTCGCCGGGCGCCGCGTCACCGGACGGGGCGCTGAGGCGGACCTGGCGGGGGGTCGCGCTCACCAGCCAGCGTAACAACTGCCGCCACAGGGTTTCGTGCGTCATATCCTCGAGCGGAATGCTCGCGTGCATCTGCCAGATCCACGAGTCCTGCACCGGAAAGGCGAGGGAAAGGCCGCGCCCGTATCGTTGATACGCAAGGACAGTTTGGCTGCCCGGCACCCCTTCCCAGCTTCCCCCGAGCAGGGCTACGGCTCCCGGCTTCAATGCACCGGTCCGGTTGACGCTGGAAAGGGGCGGCAGCGTCTGCCAGCGCTCAAGCGATGCAGCTTGGTCCGCGGCCAGCTGCACCGCCGGGTGCGTTGCGCCAGCCCGCGTAGGGGATACTTCCAGGGGAAGAAAGTACGTTGCGTCATCACCCTGCGGCGGGTCCAGCGCTACCGGGAGCGCATCGGCGATGGCCGTACCCGCATAGCCACCCTCGGCGAAGGCGCGGCGCCCCCCGAGGAATAGGAGGCCGCCCCCGCGCCTGCTGGCAAAGTCCGCGATCATGCGAAGCTGCTCGTGGCTGAAGAAGCTCGCCTCGACGCTGCCGATCACGAGGCCGCGGTAGGCGAAGAGATCTTCCCGGGTTTGTGGAAAGCCGCCCGAGAGTTCGCCCGCACTGTCTACATCCAGCCGCAGAAACTTGTTTTCGGCCGTGCGCTGGAGGACGACGAGCTGCAGGTTCTCGTCGTCCGCTACGGCGCGGCGCATGAACTTGACTTCGAACCGCGGCTCGCCCTCGAAATAGAGGATCTTCTCGCGCGCGTCACGCACCAGGATGAGAGCATCTCGCTGGTTGTTCTCGCTCACCCGCTCGCCACGCTGCTGCGGAATGCGGAAGCGGAAGCGGCGCGCCCCCGGCTCGGAAGCGGTAAACTGGACCCGGACCGAGACCGCTTCGCCATTGCGCGGGAGCCGGACATCTTGCGAGCTGATGATCCGCCCCTCGTCTTCGACGAGGAGCTGCACCGTTTCGCCGCCGAACCCCTGGTGCGTAATGGAAAGGTCCACCACCGGAGAGGCGCCCGCTAGGACGGAGCGCGGCGTCGCCACCCGGCTCAGCTCGAGGTCGCGCTCCCACTTTTCCTCACCCACTCCGACGGTGAAGACGGGCACGCCGGCCGATTGCAGCTCGAGCAGCGGTTCGGTCAGGGTGGATTGCGAGTTGTCCGCGCCGTCGGAAACTACGACCAACCCAGAGAGCGGCACGCCGGACAAGTTTTCGCGCGCGCGGTCCAGGGCGGTGCCGAGCCGTGAACGGTCGCCGGCCAGCGTCAGCCCTGTACCTTCGCCGAGCGGTTCGGCCGAATCAGAGAAGCGAAACACACGAAGCTGGAAGCGCTCTGCAAGCGCGCGCAGCAAGTCGCTCTGCGGGTCCGTGAACTGTTCCTCGACGACCTCTCCGCGTGCCCGGCCCTGCTCGTCCGCTACTCGCATGCTGCGCGAATCGTCGAGCAGAATGCCGAGGTAGTTCTGCTGCGGCACCGCAGTCGAGAGCAGCAAAGCCGGCCGGAGCAGGCAGAAGCCGGCCACAGCGATTGCGGCAACCCGCAGCGTCAAGAGCAATGCACGATGCGAGAAACGCAGCCGCGTGCCTTCCCGCTGGTACGCCCACGCCGACGCCGTTACCGCTACCGCCCCGGCGATGCCGAGAAACAGGGGCGCAACGGGCATGTCGAACACCAGCTTCCCCTGCTGGAAAACTAGCAGCGGATACTTGAACAGGAACTCCCAGATCGTCTCCAGCACGCCCTTTATCTTTATCTAGAGAGGGGATGAAGCAATAGCCGCCAAGGGCGAAACCCGAAGAGAGATTGTGCGGAGCGCCGGGGCAACAAACGCGCTCCCTGCCGTCGTTCCGGCGAAAGCCGGAATCCACCGCGCGGAACAACTGGACCCCGGCCTGGGCTGGGGTGACGAGCCACCTCTCCCGTCATTCCGCATTCCGAAATCCGCTTTCCGCAATCCCGATC